>JBIPOQ010000014.1:0-18796 GCA_044379055.1 Myxococcota bacterium | reverse complement strand
ACCTCGCTCGGGCTGCCGGCGAAGAAGGAGAGGAGGGATCCGCTTGACGCGCGCCGAACGAGGGCTCCGCCTCGCGCTGCTCTTTCTCTGTCTGCCGCTGCTGATCGCCGCGGGCGAGCGCCAGCCTGGTCTGGGCGACGTGCGCGACGTGCGAACCTGGTCCTATCCGGGCTACACGCGCGTCGTCGTCGAGCTGTCCCGGGATGTCGAGCTGCCGCGCGCCGGGGTCGTCCGGCTGGCCGCGAATCGCCAGGCGGGGCGGCCCGAGCGGATCTATCTCGACCTGCCGGAGATCTGGGTCGGCGTGCGCTACGACCGCGGTCTCCCGGTCGGCGATGGGCTGCTGCGCGGGGTGCGGCTCGGGCAGAACACGCTGCGCACGACGCGCCTCGTCGTCGATCTCGAACGCTACGACCGCCACCGCGTCTTCACCCTCGCGAGCCCGTCGCGCCTCGTGATCGACGTCTTCGGCAGCCGCAAGGAGACCGGACGCGAGGATCCGAGCGGTCGGCTGCCGGCCGGGCTCCGACGCGTCCAGAAGATCATCGTCGATCCGGGACACGGCGGCTCCGATCCCGGCGCGACCGGCATCGCCGGTCTGCGCGAGAAGGACGTGAACCTCGCGATCGGGCGCCTGGTCGCGCGTCAGCTCGAGGCGCGCGGCTTCGAGGTCGTTCTGACGCGGGACGGCGACCAGACGCGCAGCCTCGAGGAGCGGACGGCGATCGCCGAGTCCGCGGGGGGCGACGTGTTCGTCTCGATCCACGCGAACTCCGCAGCCCGGGCGGCCGCCCGGGGCATCGAGACCTACACCCTCGACCGCAACCACGAGCGCCACAGCCTCGACGTCGCGGCCCGGGAGAACGGCATCCCCGCGGCGAAGCTCGATCCGCTGCAGCGGGCGCTCGCATCGCTGCAGGTCGACGAGGTCGGCCAGCACTCGGAGAAGCTCGCGGGGCTGGTCCACTCGAACGTGATCCGCGGGGCGCGCTCGCGAGATCGGACGCTGCCCGATCTCGGCGTCAAGAAAGGACCGTTCTACGTGCTCTTCATGTCGAGCATGTCCTCGCTGCTCGTCGAGACCGGCTTCGTCACCAACCGCCACGACGCCGCCCTGCTGCGCAGCGCGCCCTATCAGCGCGAGCTCGCCGAGCGGATCGCCGAGGGCATCGATCGCTATCGGCAGCAGGTCGAGCTCGGTCTCGCCGCCCACGCCGGTCCGCCGCTCGGGGGCCGTTAGTGGAACGAGCACCGATGATCGACACGTTCCTCGCCGACCTCCCGGCCGAGCCCGACGCGCGGCAGGCCGCGGTGGCGCCGGCGGTCCGTCGCTATCTCGCCGACGTCCGGCAGCATCTCGCGGCCCTGCATCGCCGGTCGCGCTCCGGTCGCGTCGTCAACGAGGCCAACTCGGACCTGACCGATCGACTGATCCGGCGGCTCTTCGACCTCGCCGAGGGACTCCACCTGGCCCGGGGCGGTGCGCTCGAGGAGGGCCTCTGCGTCATCGCCGTCGGCGGCTTCGCCCGCCGCGAGATGTCGATCCATTCCGACGTCGATCTGCTCGTGCTCTACCGGGGCACGCCGACGGCCTACGTCGGATTCATCGCCGAGCGGCTCCAGTACTGGCTCTGGGACGCGGGGCTCCACATCGGCTGCGCGACCCGCACGATCGAGCAGACGGTCGCCCTCGGGCGCGAGGACGTGACCGTGCGAACGGCCGTCCTGACGGCGCGCTTCCTCTGCGGAGACGGCGAGTTCTTCCACGTCTTCGCGGACCGGATCCGCGGCGAGCTGCTGCCCGACCCGCTGGCCTTCGCCGTCGAGCAGCGGGACCTGATGCGCTCGCGGCAGCAGGAGTACGGCGACTCGCTCTTCCTGCTCCAGCCCAACATCAAGGAAGGGGCAGGGGGCCTGCGCGACTATCACGCGGCCTATTGGGTCGCCCGGGGAACCCAGCCGTCCGTTCGCAACGTCGACGACCTGCTCCACTTCGGCCTGTTGACCGAGCCGGAGATGCAGGAGTACCTCGAGGCCCTCGATTTCCTCTGGCGCATCCGCAACGAGCTGCATCTGCGGGCGAAGCGCGCCAACGATCGCATGAGCTTCGAGCTGCAGGAGGATCTCGCCGAAGCCCTCGACTACGGCTCGATGGCCGAGGCGCTCGAGGACTCGACCTTCCGCCCGCGCGCCTCGCCGGACGCGTTCGAGGAATGGCGGAACACGACGCTCGCCGACCTGCGCTTCGAGCCCGACGAGTCCGACCTCCCGGTCGAGCGCTTCATGCGCGACTACTACCGCCATGCGCGGGCGATCAAGAACTACTCCGAGCTCGTGATCGACCAGTGTGCCCGACGCGTCGATTCCCGGGCGGCGGAGGCGACGCCGGTCGCCGTCGTCGAGCACGGCTTCCGGATCGTGAACGACCAGCTGATGATCCCCCACGCCGCCCATCTGCGGGAGGATCCGCTGCGGGTGCTCGAGGTCTTCCGGGTCGCGCAGCAGCACCAGGTGCCGCTCTCGCGGATGGCACAGCGCCTGGTCCGCGAGAATCGCCACGTGCTCGACGAACGCGTGCGCTCCTCGCCCGCGGCGTCCGAGCTCTTCATGAGCATCCTCGACGCCGACGCCCGGGTGACCCGCAGCCTGACGGCGATGAACGACACGGACGTCCTCGCCCAGCTGATCCCCGAGTGGGAGCACATCGTCTGCCGCTGGCAGCACGTCATCTACCACACCTACACCGTCGACGTGCACTCGATCTTCCTCGTCGAGGAGCTGCGCCGCCTCTGGCGCGGCAAGTACGTGCGGGCGATGCCGGAGCTGACCGAGCTGATGCGGGAGGTCGAGGATCGCCCGGCACTCTTCCTCGGTTGTCTGCTCCACGACATCGGGAAGGGCTTCGGCGGCGATCATTCGAACAAGGGGGTCGTCCGCGCGCGGCGCGTCGTCGAGCGCCTCGGACTCCCGCCCGAGCGGGCCGAGCGGGTGCTCTTCATCGTGCAGCACCACCTGCTGATGTCCCATCTCGCCCAGAGCCGCGACATCTCGGATGCGAAGCTGATCCTCGAGCTGGCCCAGGTCTGCGGCGATCGCACCAACCTGCGCAATCTCTATCTCGCGACCTTCGCCGACATCCGGGCCTCGTCGGTCGAGGGCTGGACGGACTGGAAGGGCCAGCTCCTGCGCGAGCTCTTCGAGCGCACGGCGGAGATGCTCGAGACCGGGACGGAGAACGCCGCCGAGGCGGTCGCGCTCCTCGAGCTGCGCGTCGAGCGGCGGCGCGAGGGCGCGCGCGAGGAGCTGCTCCGGCTCGGGGTCGGGGAGCAGAAGATCGAGGCGTTCTTCGGCGAGATGCCTCGGCGCTATTTCCTCTCGCATACGCCTCGGCAGATCGCGCGCCACGCGCGTGTCGTGGTCCGCTACGGCGAGGGGCGGAAGCTCGCGACGGCCCATCGCAACACCGAGGACGGCTTCTCCGAGTTCATCCTCTGCACGCGCGACGTGCACGGCCTCTACAGCCAGGTCGCCGGCGTGATGACGGCGTGCGGGCTCAACATCCTGGGCTCCCACGTCTACACGACGCGCCGCGGCCTCGCGCTCGAGATCTACGAGACGCCGACGCCGCGCGGGGGCGAGAGCGAGCAGGCGATGCTCTGGCAGGAGGTCGAGTCCCAGCTCGAGCTCGTGCTCTCGGGGGCCGTCGAGGTCGGCGATCTGGTGCGTCGACGCCGCCGACCGGTCGGGACGACCCGCCCGCCCTCGCGCAAGCCGCCGCGGGTCCTGATCTCGAACACCGAGTCCGAGTTCTACACCCTCGTCGACGTCATCGCGGACGATCGCATCGGCCTGCTCTACGACGTGACCCGGACCCTCGGCGAGCACGGCGCCGCGATCTACATCTCGAAGGCCGCGACCATCAAGGACCAGGTGACGGACGCCTTCTACGTCAAGGACGAAGAGGGGAAAAAGATCAAGGATCCCGCACGCCTGGAGCGACTTCGCGAGGCGTTGCTCGAAGCGGCTCGAGCCGGGGATACCGGGGCCGGTCGTGGCTGAGGCGACGGTCGCCGGGCCGTCCGGACCGACGCGGTCCCCGGGCGCGGCGACGGAGGGGAGCGCGCCGACCGCGCTCGAACGAAGCTGCGACGCCCTGCTGACGCGCCTCGGCGTCGAGGAGGGCCTCTCGCCGCGGACCGTCGAGGCCTATGCCGGCGATCTCGCGCATCTGCGCCGGCACCTCGGTGCCCGGGGCATCGACTCCCTGGCCCGGGTCGAGCGAGCCGATCTCGCGTCCTTCGCGCACACGCTCGATGCACAGGGGCTCTCGGCGAGCTCCCGGGCGCGCATGCTGGTCTCCGTCCGCCGCCTGCTGCGCTTCGCGCGGGAGTCCGGCGAGCTCGAGATCGATCCCCTCGACAGTCTGCGTGCGCCGCGCCGGCCCCGGCTCCTGCCGCGGACCCTCGGCTCGAGCGAGGTCGCCGCGCTGATCGAGGCGGCCCGCAGCGACGAGCCGACCGGTTGGCGCGACGTCGCGATGATCGAGCTGCTCTACGGCGCGGGGCTTCGGGTCTCGGAGCTCGTCGGGCTGCCGCTCTCGGGGATCGACCGCGTCGCCGGCCTGCTCCGGGTCATCGGGAAGGGGCGCAAGGAGCGCGTCGTGCCCCTCGGCGAGCTCGCCGGCCGGGCGATCGACGACTATCTCGAGCACGGTCGACCGGCGCTCGTCGGCGCACGCCGGGGCCACGAGCATTCGGTGTTCCTGACGGCCCGCGGCCGACCGATGTCGCGCCAGAACTTCTGGAAGCGGCTGCGCGAGCACGCGATCCGCGCCGGCATCGACTCGGAGCGGGTCTCGCCCCATGTGCTCCGCCATGCCTTTGCGACCGACCTGCTCGAAGGGGGCGCCGATCTGCGTGCGATCCAGTCCATGCTGGGCCACGCCGACCTCTCGACGACCGAGGTCTACACCCACGTGAGTCGCGTGCGGCTGCGCGAGACCGTCGAAGCGCTCCACCCGCGTGGCTCGGGGGGGAGCACGTGAAGCGCGCGTTCCGCTTCGACGAGGTGCTCGAGGCGATTCCGTCCGGGCAGGCGCGGATCTTCGAACGCGTGGCCCAGACGGCGGCCCAGCGCGGGCAGGCGCTCTATCTGGTCGGCGGGCCGGTGCGCGACCTGCTGCTCGCGCGGCCCATCCGGGATCTCGACCTTCTCGTCGAGGAGGATGCCCGCGCGCTCGGCGAGGCGGTCGTGCGCGCGCATCCCCCGATCGAGCTGCGGCTCGAGTCCCACGCCCGCTTCGGGACGTTGCGGCTCGGCACGGCGGACGCCGAGCTCGACGTCGCGCGCACCCGCCGCGAACGCTACGAAAAGCCGGGCGCGCTGCCCGAGGTCGAGCCCGGCAGCCTGGCGGAGGACGTCGAGCGCCGCGATTTCAGCGTCAATGCCCTCGTCCTCCCGGTCGATGCCGCCGCGCCGGCGCAGGCTCGGGAGGTGATCGATCGGGTCGGCGGCCTCGAGGATCTGGTCGAGGGGCGGCTGCGTGTCCTGCACGAGCGGAGCTTCCACGACGATCCGACGCGGGCCTTCCGGGGGGCGCGGCTCGCGGTGCGCCTCGGCTTCAAACTCGAGCGGACCTCGCGCACCGCGCTCCGCGACGCGCTGCGGGACGGGGCCTTCGGCGCCGTCAGCGGCGAGCGCTATCGGCGGGAGCTCGCGCTCGTCTTCGAGGAGCCGAGTCGGGGCGTCGATGCCGGTCGGGTCCTGGCGCTGCTCTCGGAGAATCACGTGCTCTCGGCCCTCGAGCCCGGCCTCGTCCTGACCCGGGATCGCCAGGCCCCGCTGCGCCGGCTGTCGCGCTCGATCGAGGCCCCCGAATGGCCGGCCGGACGCTGGCGCCCCTGGCTCGCGGGCCTCTCGATCTGGCTCGCGCCGCTGCCCGCGGTCACGCGCCGACGGACCCTCGAGCGCCTTGCGATCCGGGGTGAGCAGGCCGCTCGGATCCTGCGCTTCGGTCGCGAGGGTGAGCGGACGCTTCGGGCCCTCGCCCGGGCCCGCGGCCGCGGGGCGGTCGACGTGCTGCTCTCGGAGCTCGCCGAGGAGTCGCTGCAGGCCGTCTTCGCCCTTGCCGACGTCGCGATCCGTCGCCGGATCCTGCGCTGGGGCGCGGAGGATCGTCGCCGTCGGGCCCCGGTCGTCGGCACCGATCTCGTGGAGCTCGGCCTTCAGGGGGCCGACGTCGGCCGGGGGCTCGCCCGCATCCGTGCCGCTTTTCTCGACGGCGAGATCGCGAACCGGGAAGAAGCCCTCGTGCTGGCCCTCGAGATCGCGCGGCGCAGTCAGCGGGCCGCCGGCCGCCGTGCCCGCCAGCGCGGCGGCAAGCCGCGCACCTCGGTTGCCCCCGCCGAGCCGATCCTGGATACTGCGCCGCGTCGGCGTCGGAAGGCGTCGACCCCCGATTCCGGCTCCGATCCGGACCCCGTCTCCGCCCCCCCTGAACCCGAAATGGAAGAGCGCGCCAGGACGGAATCGAAGCGATGAATGCAACCGACGAATCGCCGGGCGAGCTCGGGGGCCAGGGCGCCGCACACGCTGCGGACGACGCCTGGCGCTCCGCCGGGCCGGATTTCAAGAACGTGCTCGAGGATCTCGGCGGCGTGCCCGACGAGCGGACCGACGGCCTCGACGGGTATTCCGTCAAGCTGGCGGCGTTCGAGGGGCCCCTCGACCTCCTGCTCCATCTGATCCGACAGAACGAAGTCGACATCACCGACATTCCGATCGCCCGCATCGCCGAGCAGTACCTGGCGACGATCGAGCTGATGCAGGAGCTCGACCTCGACATCGCGGCCGAGTACCTCGTCATGGCGGCGACCCTCGCGCTGATCAAGAGCCGGATGCTCCTGCCGGGCGAGGACGACGACGAGGACGAAGGCGTCGATCCGCGGGCCGACCTGGTGCAGCGGCTGCTCGAGTACCAGCGCTTCAAGGAGGTCGCGGAGGCGCTCTCGAAGCGGCGGCTGCTCGGGCGCGACGTGTTCAGCGTGGTCGGTCCCGGGCCGGTGCCGACGCCGGACGAGGAGCGCGAGATCGAGGTCGGTCTGTTCGAGCTGATCGCGGCGTTCCGCACGGTGCTCGACCAGGCGAGCGCGGCCGACCTGAAGCACGAGGTCGAGACCGAGCACGTCACCGTGCGCGACCGCATGATGGTCGTGATGGATCTGCTCGAGCAGAACGAATCGGTCGAGTTCATGCAGATCTTCCGCGCCGCGGGCGAGGGCGACGCACGACCGACGCGGTCGGTGCTCGTGGCGACCTTCCTCGCGGTGCTCGAGCTCGCGCGGCTCTCGGCGCTGCGGATCTACCAGGGACTCTCCGAACGCGGCACGCCCGAGGGCGCGATCCGCGTGCGGCGGGCGACGCTGACGACCGACGAGCCCCAGTGGCGCGATCGCATCACGGACACGATGTGAGCGAAGCAGAGAAGCGAGTGAACCGGATGGAAGCGAGCGAGAAGCGTAGGATCGTCGAGGCGCTGGTGTTGTCGTCCTCCGAGCCGATCTCGGCGGCGAAGCTGGCGGAGATCGTTCCGAGCTGCGAGGCCGACGAGATCAAGGAGCTCGTGAACGCGCTCAACGGGGAATACGCCGAGCAGGATCGCTCGTTCGAGATCTGGGAGGTCGCCGGCGGCTTCCAGATCCGGACCCGGGCCGAGTTCTCGGGCTACCTGCAGAAGCTCCAGAAGGAGCGGGCGCTGCGCCTCTCGCAGGCGGCGCTCGAGACGCTCGCGATCATCGCCTATCGCCAGCCGGTGACCCGGGCGGAGATCGAGGACGTGCGCGGGGTCGATGCCGGGGCGACGGTGAAGAGCCTGCTCGAGCGGCATCTGATCCGGATCGCCGGGCAACGCGAGGTGCCGGGGCGGCCGATGCTCTACGGGACGACGCGGCGCTTCCTCGAGATCTTCGGCCTCGAGAGCCTGAAGAACCTGCCGACGCTGCGCGAGCTCGACGAGCTGGCGCGGGAGCAGGGGCTCGTCGAGCGGACGGCGGTCGCGCCGGGCGCGGAGAATGCCGACGGGATTGCCGAGGGCGCCGAGGCGGTCGACGAGACGGGGCTCGGCGTGCGCTCGATGGGCGAGCCGGAGCTGGTCCTGCGGCACGAAGACCTGCCGGTCGCCGGCTCGATCTTCGCGGACGACGACGAGTCCGAGCCTGCCTTCGACGACGACGAGGCGGACGATCTCCCCCTCGACGACGACGAGGAAGAGCGGGAGGACTGATCCATGGCCCATGGCCAATCTCCCCGGCACGTCCGCAAGGCGAAGCCGAAAGCGCCGGCGCGTCCGCCGCGGACGGCGGTCGTCGCGACCCCGGCTCCGCCCGCCGTGCCGGCCCGACTCGCCCGACGCATGGAGAGCACGGGCGAACCCGTGCGGCTGCAGCGCCTGCTCGCGGGCGCCGGCTTCGGGTCGCGGCGCGAGGTCGAGGCGCTGATCGCCGAAGGCCGGGTCACCGTCGGCGGCGAGATCGCCGAGCTCGGCAGTCGCGCCCGCCCCGGCGTCGACGACATCCGCCTCGACGGCGAGCGCGTCCTCTCGGATCGGCCGGTCTACTGGATCGTGAACAAGCCGCGCGGCGTCGTGACGACGGTCCGCGACGATTCGGGGCGGCGGACGGTGCTCGATCTGCTGCCGCGCAAGCTCGGGCGCGTCTTTCCGGTCGGACGCCTCGACGTCGAGACCCAGGGCCTGCTGCTGCTCACGAACGACGGCGAGACGGCCTACGCGATGCTCCATCCCTCCCTCGGCAACGAGCGCGAGTACCGCGTCAACGTGAAGGGCGAGATCGATGCGAAGGCGATCGCGCGGCTCGAGAAGGGCGTGAATCTCGAGGAGGGGCGCACGGCGCCGGGCCGCGTGCGCGAGGTGCGCATCGATCCGAAGACCCATACGTCGACCTTCATGCTGACGCTCGTGGAAGGCCGAAATCGCCAGATCCGCCGGAGTCTGCTGATCCTCGGCTTCCCCGTCCGCCGCCTCGTGCGCGAACGCATCGGGCCGCTCCGACTCGGAAGCCTCGCGGTCGGCGAGGCGCGGCCCCTCGACGCCGAGGAGCGGACGGCGCTCCTGGCCCACGTCGCCCGTCTGAAGACCGACGAGCGCGCGCCCCGACGTTCGCCCGGGCGCAAGCCGAAGCTCGGGATCCAGACGGCGAAGATCTCGGGCCGACCCGAGCGCGCGCCGGCGAAACGCGCTCCGACGCGTGCGCCGGCCCGAGCCGGGCAGGGCGCCCCGAAGAAGGGACCGTCGCGACCTCAGCGAAAGGTCGTGAGCTCGAGGAAGGGCATCAGGAAGTAGAAGGCGAGCAGGAGCCCGAGCAGGAAGTAGAGGCCCTGGATCTCGTCGCGCGGCATCCCGGATCCGAAAGCAAGAATCGTGCGGCGCCGAGTCGGGCCTGGGCGTCGGTCTCCGGCGCCCGACGAAGCCGGCATCGATCCGCGGGCTTCCGGGCGCAGTTGCCCGCCGCAGGACCGGCGGGTGATCGCCGGGGCCCGGTCGACGCGCGGTCGGTGGAGAAGCGGATTGCCCAGTTCCGGGCGTTCGTCTTCTCGAGGAGGGCTGGCCATGTGCGGTCGCATGACCCTGACGCGCTCGCCCGGTGAGATCGCCGCGTTCTTCGACTTCCTCGACGGTGGCGCCTCGGCGGAAGCCGCGCTCGCCGGTCCCGACGGCCGCCCCTGGCGCCCCCGCTACAACATCGCCCCTTCCCAGCCCGTGCTGACGGTCCTGCGCGGGGAGGCCGCGCCGCGCGCCTTCGCCTGGAAGATCTGGGGGCTGGTGCCCGCCTGGGCGAAGGATCCGTCGATGGGCGGCAAGCTCTTCAATGCCCGCTCGGAGACCGTCGCCGAGAAGCCCTCGTTCCGCTCGGCCTTCAAGCGAAGGCGATGCCTCGTCGTCGCCGACGGCTTCTACGAATGGACCCCCCGCAACCGGGGCCACCGCGCCCATTGGCTCCATCCCCGCGCCGGCGCGCTCCTCGCGTTCGCAGGGCTCCATGAGCAGTGGGCCGACGAGCGCGGCCCGGGGATCGAGAGCTGCACCGTCCTCACGACCGACGCGAACCGCGACCTCGCCGGGATCCACGCGCGGATGCCCGTGATCCTCCCGCCCGGAAGCTGGTCCGCCTGGCTCGACCCCACGAGCGAGCGGGACGCCTTGCAGGCGCTGCTGCTCCCCGCCCCGGACGGCACGCTCGAGACCCGCGTCGTGTCGAGCCACGTCAACGATCCGCGCCACGACGATCCAGGCTGCCTCGAGGCGCTCGTCTCGAACGGCGATTTCCGGCTCGACGGGGGCTCGGCGCGTTAGGCGTCCCGGCGCGCCCGGCCGATCGCGCACGGGCAGGCGACGCGCAATTCGCCGGCGACCGTTCGAGCGGCGCTCGCACCCCGGGCGCAATCCGCGCGGCCGGCCCGGATCGGGCGCGCGGTCCGCGCGAGTTTTCCCGGTCGGCCACCACCCATCGACATCGGCCCATCTCCGGGCGCTCGAGGTGTCGACATGGTCTACGTCCTGGGAATGGCCTGCATCGCCTGGACCGTGTTCGAGCTCGTTCGGATGGCCCGCGAGACGCCGTCCCTGGTCCGGACCCGCTCCGCGCGAGGCGCCAGCGCTCCCGTCCGACCACGCCGTCTCCCGCTCGCCGCCTGGGACGAGCAGGGCCGTCCGATCTTCGTCGAAGACGTCTCGCACCGCGGCCCGCGCTAAGGTCCCTCCGCGCGGATGGCGCGGGGAGGCGGGATGGGGACGCAGGGGCTGGATCCGGTTTCGATCGAGGCGAGCGCGTTGTTGCGCTGTGGTGAGCTCCCGCGCTTCGACCTCTTCGACACCGATCAGGTCGTTCCGTCGATCCGCCAGCTGCTCGGCGAGCTCGCGTCGGCGCTCGACGCCCTCGAGGCCCGGGTCGAGCCGACCTGGGAGGGGCTCGTGCTCCCCCTCGAACGGATGAACGAACGGCTCGCCTACGCCTGGGGACTGGTGAGCCACATGCTCGCCGTGCGCAACAGCGACGCCCTGCGCACCGCCCACGAGACGGTCCAGGGCGAGGTCATCGCCTTCGGTCTGCGCCAGGCGCAGAGCCCCGCGATCCACGACGGGCTCCAGCGGCTGCGCGGGGGCCCGGCCTTCGCGGCCCTCGACGCGACGCAGCAGCGCATCGTCGACTGTCTGCTCCGCGACGCGCGGCATTCGGGCGTCGGCCTCGAGCCCGCGAAGCGCGCGCGCTTCAACGAGATCCAGGCGGAGCTCGCCCAGCTCGGGACCCGCTTCAACAATCACGTGCTCGACGCGACGCGGGCCTTCTCGATCCTCGTCCGCGATCCCGCGGAGATGGCCGGCACCCCGCCGAGCCTGCGCGCGCTGACGGCCCAGAACGCCCGGGAGAACGGCGAGCCCGACGCGACCGCCGAGTCGGGCCCCTGGCGCCTCAGCCTCGATGCACCGGTCCTGATTCCGTTCCTCGAGCACGGCGCCTCGCGCCCGCTCCGCGAACGGCTCTACCGCGCGAACATCGGCCGCGCCGCGTCGGGGGAGCTCGACAACACGCCGGTGCTCGAGGGGATCCTGGCCCTGCGCCAGGAGATGGCGAGACTGCTCGGCTTCGCGAGTTATGCGGAGCTCTCCCTCGACGCCAAGATGGCCCCGGGGCTCGCGGCGGTCGACGATCTGCTCGAACGCCTGCGGCTCGCTTCGATTCCCGGGGCGCGCGCGGATCTCGCGAGCGTACAGGCCTTCGCCGCGGAGGGCGGCCAGCGGGAGCCGATCGCGCTCTGGGACGTGCCGTACTGGGCCGAGCGTCTGCGCGAGCGGCGCTTCGACTACTCGGAGGAGGCGCTGCGGCCGTATTTCCCGCTGCCGCGGGTGCTCGATGGACTCTTCGCCCTCGCGAAGCGGCTCTTCGACGTCGAGATCGCCGCCGCCGATGGCGAGACGCCCGTCTGGCATCCCGACGTCCGCTTCTTCCGCGTCCGCGACGGCGCCGGCCAACCGATCGCGGCCTTCTTCCTGGATCCCTACAGCCGGCCCGGGGACAAGCGGGGCGGCGCCTGGATGGACGATTGCATCGGCCGCACACGCCGCGCCGCCGAAAACGTCCTGCGTCTGCCCGTCGCCTACCTCGTCTGCAACCAGTCGCCGCCGGTCGGCACGACGCCTTCGCTGATGGCCTTCGACGAGGTCCTGACGCTGTTCCACGAGTTCGGCCACGGCCTGCAGCACATGCTGACCCGCGTCGACCACGGCATGGCCTCGGGCATCCGCAACATCGAGTGGGACGCGGTCGAGCTCCCGAGCCAGTTCATGGAGAACTGGTGCTACCACCGCGAGACGCTGCTCGGTCTCTCGCGCCACGTCGAGACCGGCGAGCCGCTCCCCGACGCGCTCTTCGAGAAGATCACGCAGGCGCGCACCTTCCGCGCCGGCACCTTCATGCTGCGCCAGCTCTACTTCGCAATGCTCGACCTCGCGCTCCACCGCGACCCCGGAATCGTCCAGCGAGAGCGCATCTTCGCCGTGCAGGCGGAGATCGCCGCGCGCACGACCGTGATGCCGCTGCTGCCCGAAGACCGCTTCCTCTGCAGCTTCGGACACATCTTCGCCGGCGGTTATGCGGCGGGCTACTACAGCTACAAGTGGGCCGAGGTCCTGTCCGCGGACGCCTTCTCGGCCTTCGAGGAGGCCGGTCTCGAGAATCCCCGGGCGCTCGCCGCGACCGGGCGGCGCTTCCGCGACACGGTGCTCGCATCGGGCGGCGGCGTGCCGCCGATGCGGGTCTTCGAGGCGTTCCGCGGCCGGGCGCCGTCGCCCGAGGCGTTGTTGCGCCATTCGGGTCTCGCGGGCGTCGCCGCGTGAGGGGGAGCGGCGCGTCGGGCTCGGGCTGGGAGCCCGTCTACCGCGTCGTCCGCCGGATCCCGGCCGGACGGGTCGCTTCCTACGGGCAGATCGCGGCGCTCGCCGGAAGGGCGGGGGCCGCACGCCAGGTGGGCTATGCCTTGCATGCCCTCGGCGCGGACTCCGGCGTCCCCTGGCACCGGGTCGTGAACGCCCGGGGACGGATCAGCGCGCGCGGGTCGTCGGAGATCGTCCCGCTCCAGCGGGCGCGGCTCGAGGCCGAAGGGATCGCATTCGGGAACGGGGGCGGGATCGATCTCGCCCGCTTCGGCTGGCGGCCGCGGGCCGGGACAACGGGTTCGTCGAAGCGTGCGCGGGGCGCGCGCAGGAGCAGGGGAAGCCAGGCATGATCAAGCTCGCCATCGACTTCGAGAATCCCGGCCGCGAGTGGTGGGACAACGGCGGCCGTGAGCTCTGGGAGTCGATCACCGAAGGGTTCGACAACAACGACGTCGCCGTCGACGAGTCGATCGCGGACTCCTGGCTCGCCGAGGCGGCCCGCATCCCGGGCTGGACGGGCGGGCCCGAGTTCGCGCCGCATCCGATCTGCAAGAAGGCCGTCGACGAGGACGAGATCGTTTGACGCCGGGCCGGCTCGAGCTGCCGGCGGATTCCGGGGTCCCCGAGCTCGCGCGGCGCATCGAGGCGGCGGGTGGCCGCATCGTCGTCGTCGGGGGCTGGGTCCGCGATGCGCTCCGCGGGCAGCCCTCCCATGACCTCGATCTCGAGGTCTTCGGTCTCGCCGACGAAGCGATCGAGCCCCTGCTCGAAGGCCTCGGCTTCTCGCCCCGGGTCGGTCGCCAGCTCCCGATCTGGCGGCGCGGGCGCGATGGCCTCGACCTCGCCTTTCCGCGCGCAGGAGCCGACGCCTATCATCCGGAGCGCCCGGAGTCCCTGGCCGAAGCGTTCCGCGCCGCGGCGCGCCACCGCGATCTGCGCCTCAACGCGATCGGCTGGGATCCACTGACCGGGGCCCTGATCGATCCCTACGAGGGCCTCGCCGATCTCGCGGCGAAGCGCCTGCGGGCGGTCGATCCCGAGACCTTTCCGGCGGATCCCCTGCGCCTGCTCCGGGTCGCGCGCTTCGCGGCCCTCCTCGAGGCCGAGCCGGACGCGGCGCTCGCCGCCCTCTGTCGCGTGCTCCCGCTCGAGAACGTGGCGCTCGAGCGGGTCGGGGGCGAGCTGCGGCGGATGCTCCTCGATCCGGCCCGACCGTCTCGCGCCTTTGCGCTCCTCGCCGAGCTCGATCGGCTCGACGGGTTGGCGCCGATCGCGCGCCTCGTGGGCGTCCCCCAGGATCCGGTCTGGCATCCGGAGGGCGACGTCTTCATCCACACGCTGATGGTCGTCGATCGGGCGCGCGAGATCGCCGCGACGCTCGATTCCCGCGAGGGCGAGATCCTGATGTTGTCCGCCCTCTGCCACGATCTCGGGAAGCCGGAGACGACGACCGTCGAAGCCGGGCGCGTGCGGGCCCTGGCCCATGAAGGGGCGAGCGCACGCCGAACCCGGGATTGGCTCGCGCGGCTGCGCTTTCCGGACCGGCTCGTGCGGACGGTCGACGTGCTCGTCGCGCGTCATCTCGCGCCGTCGCAGCTCGTGGCCCAGGGCTCGGGCCCCCGGGCCTATCGACGCCTCGCCCGCAAGCTCGCCGAGGGCAGCGCCTCCCTCATCCAGCTTGAGCGCCTCGCCCGGGCCGATCATCTCGGACGGACGACGTCGGAGGCTCTCGCGGGCAGCTTCGCCGCAGGGCCGGCGTTCCTCGCCGCCGCCGAGGCGGCAGGCGTCCTCGACGCCCCGCGGCCCGACGTCGTGGTCGCCCGGGACCTGATCGCCCGGGGTGTGGCGCCAGGGCCCGAGCTCGGTCGATGCCTGCGGCGTTGTCGTGAGATCGAGGACGAGACCGGCTGGGACGACCCGGAGCGCATCCTGGCGCGCTGTCTCGGCGGGCGCTGAGCGGCGGCGCTCAGCGGAGCAGCTTCCCGGGCGGCTTCCGGTCGGGCTTGCGCTCGAAGAGCTGGCAGGCCGCTCCCGAGGAGGCGAAGACCACGTCCGAGGGCAGGTCGTTCGACTTGAAGCCATAGGCCCGGCAGCCGCGGGGCTGCTGGGCGTCCCAGGTCACGAAGAAGTGCTGGCAATGGAGGCAATCCGGTCGCGGCGCGCGGTCGGCCATGACGCCGGATGCTGCCACACGGGGGGGCCCGACGCTGCCGCAGAGTCTGTGCAGACGGCCGTCCGAGTCCTTGAAAATGCTCAATTTCCGGGGAGAAAGGCCGATAGCGCTTGGCACCAGCGAGGGGGATGAATGGCGACCAATGCGCTCGCGCGCGTGGCCTACCGGGAAGCCGGGCGGGCCACGATCTGCGAGATCCTGTACGGCCCGAACGTTTTGAAGCACGCGGTCATCGATCCGGTGGAGGTGACCGGCGAGGTCGTGACCTTCTCGGGGATGCCGCTCCCGATCGATTGTCGCCCGCCCGCCGGACGTCGGCGCGGAGAGCAGGTGGGCGTCGTGCCCGAGAAGCTGATCGATGCCCACGGCGTGTTCGCCTATGCGGGCATCGGCGCCGAGCGCAGCGCGCTCCGACGCGGTCGCTTCGTCGGGGTCGACGTCGAGGCCGAGCTCGTCTGGGAGCGTTGGTTCGCCTCGGCGCGGCGTGCCCGGGACGAGCTCGCGCGGATGTCGAAGCTGCTCGGTCTCTCGCGGCCCGCCGAGGAGTTCTACGTCGCCTACTGCGAGGAGGCGGAGCGCCTGCTCGATCCCGTCTGGTCGACGGTCGAGGAGCTCGCGGAAGCGCTGCTCGATCGCCGTGAGCTGAAGGGACACCACGTCGACCGCATGGTCCACGGTCCCTCGGTCCTGGAGCGCCCGGCGCCGCCGATCTGAGCAGGTCGGCGCGGTCCGAAAACGCGAGAGCCTCGGAGGTCATCCCTCCGAGGCTCTCGTCGTTTCGAGCGCCGAGCAGACGATCAGGCTTCGACCATGCCCGCCCGGATCGCGAACCGCACCAGGCCCGAGACCTTGTGGATGTCGAGCTTCTCCATCAGGTTCGAGCGATGGGAGTCGACCGTCTTGAGCGAGACGCCGAGGTCCGATGCGATCTCCTTCGACGAAAGACCCTCGGCGATCAGCTTCAGGACCTCGCGCTCGCGGTCGGTCAGCATCGAGATGCCCGACGGACCCCCGTCGCCCGGTCGCGCGATCGCGTCCACGACCTGCTGCGTGATCGCCGGCGAGAGGTACGACGCGCCGGCGCGGACGGCGTCGATCGCGTTGTGGACGTCCTTCGACGCGGAGTTCTTGACGACGTAGCCCGAGGCCCCCGCGCGCAGAACTTCTTCGACGTAGGCGCGGCTCTCGTGCATCGAGAGGACGAGGATCTTGCTCGTGCAGCCGGCCTTGCCGAGCTGGCGGGTCGCATCGATCCCGGAGAGCTTCGGCATGTTGATGTCCATGAGCACGACGTCGGGTCGCCGCTCCATCACCATCGCCACCGCTTCCTCGCCGTTCGAGGCCTCGCCGATCACCTGGAAATCGTCCCGGGCCTCGAGCAGCCGGATCAGCCCTTCCCGCACGATCTTGTGATCGTCCGCCACCACGATACTGACCATTTCGTCCCCCCTTGCTTCCCTGTCGTTTCTCATCACCGGTTCCACCGAGGTGGAACCGTTTTCCTTTGAATCGGTGCAGGAAGAGTACGCAGGGGGTCGCCGGGGCGAATCAGGGAGAAACCCCAGTTTTCCTGTCGGAATGCCGGGGGTCTCTTCGCAGAAAGGACTCTCAGGGGTCGAGTCCGCACTCCTGCATCTTGGCGTAGACGGCGCTGCGGTGGGCGCGGGCGACGGCGAGGGCGCCGGGATGCCATTCGCTGCCGTCGAAGCCGAAGTAGTGGGCCATCGAGAGTCCGAGACCGCCCCGATCGAAGTCCCGTTCGATCTCCCGCCAGACGGGGCAGGAGATCGCCTCGCTCTCGGCGAGCGTGTCGATCTCGCCGGAGCCATCCCGATCGAAGCGCCCCCGGAGCTCGCCGGCGACGCGGTCGTGCCAGGCGGTCGATCCGCCGTCGGGCATCTCGGGCAGCCCCTCCCGCGCGAGGAAATCGCCGCGCTTCGGCAGGCCGAGGTCGGCGGGCTCGAGCTTCGGGGACTCGATCGCCGGAGCGGCGAGCGCCCCGCGCAACTCGTCCTTCGAGAAGGGCTGTGCCGCAGCGGCCATCGGGGGCAGGTTCGGCGCGACCTTCGTCACGGGCATGGGCCGGCCGGCGGGCGCCCCGCCTTCGCCGAGGGGCGTCAGCTCCGCCTGCAGCTCGACGACCTCGTCGGGCACGATCCGCACGCGCCCCTCGAAGGGGCGGTAGCCGGCCTTGTCGACGCGAACCGCGTGCTCGCCGACCGAGAGGCGATGGGCGCGGTCGCCGGTGTGGCCGACGTCCTGCTCGTCGATGCGCAGGCGGTCCTTCTCGGTATTCGAGCGCACCACCAGCCGCCCCTCGCCCGCGCAGATCTCGGGGGCATAGCGCTGGACGCTGTCCGGCTCGAGGAAGACGGACAGGCTCCATGGCTCGGGACAATCCTCGCGCCGCACCTCGAGCACATAACGTCCGGGCTCGAGCTCGACGCGCGCCCCGGTGGCCGGGCGTGCGTCGAAGACCTGCGCGCGATCGGCGTCGAGCACGCGGAAGCTCGCCTCGCCGAGGTCCCCGTCCAGGAAGACGAGGGCCTTCGTCGCATAGCGCACGGGCTCGGGGCGCCCCTCGAGTCGGGTCAGCCGGAAGCCCGCCGTCCAGAGGACGAGGACGGCGAGGGACGTCAGGCCGGCGAGGAAGGCGAGGCCCAGCGCGGTCTGGCCCCAGGCGAACGGGGCGGGCGTCGCCGCGGGCTTCGTTCCCCCCTCCGTCCACCACGCCGTGCTCCGGACGAGGTCGTCGAGCTCCCGGGCGAGGGCGGCGGACTCGGCGACGGCCTCGGGGCCGAGCGCCGCGCGCCTCTGCTCGAGCCACCCGGCGAGGCGGCCGGAAGCGGATCGGATCGCCGTCTCGGAGCTGTCGTTCGGGAGCGCGAGCACGCGGAGCAGCTGGGCGCGACCGAGCGCGGGACCGTGGAGCGGAGCCATGGGGGCGAGGCTAGCAGCGGCGGCAACGGCTGCGGGGAGCGAGTAGTCTTCGCGACCGGCCGGGAGCGCGCGCAGCACCGCGTGGGTCGGCCGGACGGATCGATCACCGGGGGACCGGCACGGGGAGGGCTTGGATGACGGACGGCTGTCCGCATTGTGGTGCCGGCGAGGTGGAGCTCGAGGCGGGCGGTACGGTACAGCGCTGCCGCGCCTGTGGCCGGTCTGCCTTGCGCGCGACGACTGGGGGCGGCGTTCCGGGGACGGCGGGCGAGGGGCCGGCGCACACCGCGGGCTTCGCCGTCGAGGCGCCGCGGCTCGATGGGGCCTTCGCCGGGGGCGGGCGGACGGCGGCGGCGCCGGGCGAGGTCGCCGTGCTCCCCGCGGCGGGCATCGCCCTCGTAGCGACGCTGCTCTTCTACGGCGCGTTGCGGTTCGTGCCCGAAACCCGGCTCTCGGAGCTCTTCGTCGAGCGCGGCTGGGTCCCCTATGCGATCAGCTTCGTCTCGGCCTGGGCCCTGGCGCTGCTCGCCGCGAAGCGCCTTCGCCTCGGCCGCGAGCGCCGGCTCCTCGAGCGGGACTGGCTCGCACGCCCGGGCGCCCCGCACGCCATCGCCCCGAGCGACGTCGACGCCGCGCTGGCGGGTCTCGTGACCCAGCGGCTCTTCCATCCCGACGCTTTTCTCGCGCGGCGCATCGTGCGCGCGCTTCGGCATTTCCAGGCCCGACGCCGGGTC
>JBIPOQ010000013.1:0-18812 GCA_044379055.1 Myxococcota bacterium | reverse complement strand
GGGCTGTGCTATAGATCGCACGTCCGAGCGATCACCGGCTCGCCTGTGCTCGATCGGCATCCATCGGATAGGGGCTCGCGAGCGCGCTCATCCGAGCGGAATGGACCGAAGAGACCGGATCGAAGATTCCGGACGAAGTCAGCAGACCGACACGGACCCTGCCGCCCTCCGCGGGGTCTGCGAGCGACTCGAGCCTGAGGCCCCTCCTGCGACCCACCGTGCAGGAACGGACAGCGGGCCAATGCAAACGACCCCCCCGTCGGAGCATCGGGCGACAGTGCGCGAAGAGCCACATCGAGAGCTTCTCCATTTCCCGTACAGCGAGCGCACTCGATCTTTCGAGGGCCCGGCGCACGTCTGGACGCCGCCCGCGCCGCGCGCGGCCCGCGCGGCTCTGCGACCCGAGTCCACCCCTTCCGCAGGGCGATCTGCCCTGCTCGATTCCCTCGTCTTCGAATCTGCCCCCGGCCTGCCGGGGACGGAGGCGCGACGAGAGGAGAGTCCGACAACCAACGAGGAGAGATTCCCAATGCGTTCCAAACTGATCACCGCCGTCGCGGTCGTCACGAGCTCGTTCCTCGGGACGAGCGTGGCCGCCGCCGATCCCGTCCAGGAGCAGCTCCGGCTCATGGAGCAGCGAATGGAGGAGATGGAGGATCGACTCCAGGCGACCTCCGAGAAGCTGAAGAGTGCTGAAGAGACCGTCCAGCAGCAGCAGACCGTGCTGACCGATGCGGGGCTCGCGGAGTCCGACGGGGGCAATCGCTCCGCCGTCGGCACGTTCCTGCAGCAGGTCGATGTCTCCGGTCTCGTCGCAGCGAGCTACAACCACCGCTTCCTGGGCGGCGGCGACGAGAATCTGTCCCTCGGAAATTCGTTCCGACACCAGAACGCGGACACGTTCTCCCTCGACCAGCTCTGGCTGACCCTCGACAAGCCGACCAACGAAGAGAGCCGCGGCGGTTTCCACGCCGATCTGCTCTATGGCGAGAGCGCCCGCGCGATGCGGAACAGCGTCGTCGGCTCGTCGCTCTCCGACGATACGCCGGGCGATGGCTCCGATCAGGACTTCTACTTGTTCAGCGCGTATGCGAGCTACCTGGCGCCGATCGGGAACGGCGTCCGATTCGATCTCGGCAAGCGCGGCACCCTGATGGGCGTCGAGCGCGTCAAGACGAGCCTCAACTACAACGTCACGCAGGGTCGCGTCTTCCAGCTGATCCCGATCGTGAACACCGGCCTGCTCGTCGAAACGAACCTGACGGACCAGCTCTCGATCGCTGCCGGCGTCTTCAACGACGTCGCCGCGGACACCAGCATCGACGACAGCCGCCACAAGGCCTATTTCAGCCAGATCGCCTACCACGGCGACATGTTCGGCTTCAAGGTCGACTCGATGGTCGGAAAGAATTCCGGCTCGAATCTCCAGTCCGATCCCTTCCCGGGCGGCGTGGACGACTGCGACGGTGGTCAGGCTTGTCGCACGGCCGTGCTCGACGCAGTCGCGACCGCACAGCTCTCGGAGTCGCTCGAGGCGTGGTTCCAGTTCGTCTGGTCGCGCCACTTCGGCAACTCGATCCTGCGCGAGGGCGACACGCACGCCTTCGCGACGGCGGCGCGCTTCCACGTCACCGAGGACACGAGCTTCGCGACGCGCCTCGAGTACCTCCGCGCAGACCAGAACTTCAACATCGCCCAGGGCGCCGACACCGAGGAGAGCAGCGAGCTGCTGACCCTCACGTTCACCGGCGCGCAGGCGCTGACGGACGCGTTGACGCTGCGGGGCGAGCTGCGCTGGGATCGCAATCTGACCCAGAACGACACGCCGTTCGCCCAGGACAACACGTCCTTCAGCGGGACGCGCAACGACCAGCTGCTCGGCATCGCGGAGCTCTACTACGAGTTCTAGCGAGCGGGCTTCGGCGGGCGCGCGCGGCGAAAGCCTGCGCGGGCGGGCCGTGGCCACGACCGGCTGAAAAAGATCGAGGGCGCGACGTCTGCGGCGTCGCGCCCTTTTTCTTGCTCACACGCTTTTTCTCGCGGTGTCGATCGTGTGCTGTCGCCGACGGCGCTACGAAGCGATCCGCCAGGTCGCGGTGATGCCGAGCTTGTCCATCTTGGCGTACAAGGTCCGGCGGCCGATGCCGAGCGAACGGGCGGCGGCCGAGCGGTTGCCGTGGCAATCGCGCAGGGCCTGGGTGATCCGGTAGGCCTCGGCGAGGTCCAGCCAGGCCTTCAGCGTACGGGCCTGGCTCACCCGTCCGACTTCGAGACTCGCGTCTCGCAGGAAGCGGGCAAATTCATCGAGATGGTCGGGGGAGGTCGTGCGGCTCGCGGGGAGATCCATGGCTTTGTTTCCTGCATCCGACGGATGTTTCACGGGACGGCTTCCCGGGTCCGGACCTCCGGTCAGCGCGACCCGCATGGCGGTGTTCTTGCCGAGCTTCCCTTCGCGAACTGCAAGCGGCATTCCAAGTCATGTTCGGGCGCGCGGGCGGCGGTGGGCGGTGCCTGCGGACCTCGGGACCCGCGTCCGGGGGCTCCCGAGTGTCCCACGACCGGATGAGCTGGGTCGGCGCTGGCCCGAATGCGCGGCGCCGCTGCTCGATTCGCGGGCAGCTCTGCTCGCGTGCTGTGCAAGAAACGGCGCGGTCGGAACCGGCCCGGCCTGTGGTACCGTGCCGACTCCGCACGGGCCTGCGGGCCCGGGATCCAGGAGATCTCCAGTCATGAAGAAGATCGAAGCGATCATCAAGCCGTTCAAGCTCGACGACGTGAAGGAAGCCCTGAGCCAGGTGGGCGTCGAAGGCTTGACGGTGACCGAGGTGAAGGGCTTCGGCCGCCAGAAGGGCCATACCGAGCTCTATCGCGGTGCCGAGTACGTGGTCGATTTCCTGCCCAAGATCAAGCTCGAGATCGTGGTGCGGGACGAGATCGTCGAGCGCGTGATCGACGCGATCAGCCAGGCCGCCAATACCGGCAAGATCGGCGACGGCAAGATCTTCGTCCTGCCCCTCGAAGAGGCGATCCGGATCCGAACCGGCGAGCGGGGCCCGGCCGCCGTCTAGTGGCGAGCTGCGCGCGCGTCCGCTCGCCCGTGCCCGTCCCGGGAAGGTGAAGCGCATGACCGCCAAGGACATCCCGGCCCGGGCAGGGCGACGCGCCGTCCCGAAACGAGCCCGGCTTCGACTCGGCTCGGCCCTCGCGCTCGCCATGGGGGCGTTCGCGCCGACCGGGCTCGCGGCCGAGGAGGCCGATCTTCCCCCGGCGATGCCCGCGCGCCAGGTCTATTTCGGCGACACCCATCTCCACACGTCCTATTCCTTCGACGCGTTCCTGAACGGCAATCGGTCCGCCGACCCCGACACCGCCTATCGCTGGGCGAAGGGCCTGCCGGTCATCCATCCGTATCACCGCGCCCGTGTGCGCATCAAGACGCCCCTCGACTTCCTCGTCGTCGCCGATCACGCCGAGTACCTGGGAGTGATCCGCAAGCTCTACTACGACGTCCGGGAAGGCCCGGGCGCCGAATTCGCGAACCGGGTGCGCGAAGCGATCGATTCCGGCGAGGGCGCGTCGCTCTTCGCCGGCGTGCTGCCCTCGAAGTCGACCGTCGCGCCGGGCGATACGAAGAACCCGATCTCCGCCGCCGGTGCGCCCAACGCCCTGCCCGTCGATCCGGGCGCTCAGGCGCTCCATGCCGATGCCTGGGCCGAGACGACGACCGCCGCCGATCGCCACGACGACCCCGGTCGCTTCACCGCCCTGATCGGCTGGGAATGGAGCTCGCTCCCCTCCGGCGCGAACCTGCACCGCGTCGTGATGACGTCGGCGTCGGGCGAGACCGCCCGCCGCTTCCTGCCCTATGGCTCCGACCAGAGCTCCTATCCGGAGGACCTCTGGAAATTCCTCGAGAAGACGACGCAGGAGACGGGCGCCGAGTTCGTCGCGATCCCGCACAACTCGAACATCTCGAAGGGCTACATGTTCGGCGCGGTGACCCTCGACGAGACGCCGTACACGACCGAGAGCGCCCGCACGCGCGCGCGCTGGGAGCCCGTCGTCGAGATCACCCAGTTCAAGGGCACCTCCGAGACCCATCCGTCACTCTCGCCCGACGATCCCTTCGCCGACTTCGAGATCTACGGCGGCTACATCCAGCAGGGTCGGCAGGAATACGTCGCGCAGACCGGCGACTACGCGCGAACCGCGCTCATGCGCGGCCTCGAGATCGAAGAGAAGGTCGGCGTCAATCCGTACAAGTTCGGCATGATCGGCTCGACTGATTCGCATACCGGGCTCTCGTCCTACGAAGAGGACAATTTCTGGGGCAAGATGGCCTTCGACTCGACGCCCGAGACGAAAGCGAAGTTCTCGGGCGGCCGCGGCATCACCGGCTGGAACATGGGCGCCGGCGGCCTCGCCGCGGTCTGGGCCGAGGAGAACACCCGCGAGTCGATCTTCGCCGCGTTCCGCCGCCGCGAGGTCTACGCGACGACGGGCTCGCGGATGCGGGTGCGGTTCTTCGGCGGCTGGTCGTTCGAGGCGAAGGACGCAGAGGCGCCGGATCTCGCGCAGGTCGGTTATGCGAAGGGCGTTCCGATGGGCGGCGATCTCGCGGGTCGACCCGAGCCGAGCAAGGGGCTCGGCGGTCTCTTCCGCGCCGAAGAGCCCGTCGCGCCGAGCTTCCTCGTGCATGCCGCCCGGGATCCGAAGGGCGGCAACCTCGATCGCATCCAGATCGTGAAGGGCTGGATCGGCCGCGACGGGGAGGCCCGCGAGCGGGTCTTCGACGTCGTCTGGTCGGGCCCCCGCGAGCGCGGTCCGGAGGGCCAGATCCCGCCCGTCGGCAACACGGTCGACCTCGACCGTGGGACCTTCACGAACGAGATCGGCGCCCGCGAGCTCGTCGCCGTCTGGACCGATCCCGACTTCCATCCCGAGCGACGCGCATTCTATTATGTCCGCGTGCTCGAGATTCCGACGCCGCGCCATTCGCTGCTCGACGGCATCGCGCTGCAGATCGATCCGCCGGACGAGCAGCCGCCCACGCTCCAGGAGCGCGCCTACAGCTCGCCGATCTGGTACACGCCCTGACCGGGACGGGGCCCGCGGCGCGATGACCTCGCTGCTCCGACGCACGCTGACCGCTCCGGCCCTGCACTTCGTGATCGCCGGGGCGGTGCTCTTCGGCCTGGCCCTCGCCTTCGACGTCGTCGGCCCTCCGTCGTCGCCGGATGCGCGGACCCCCGGCGGCGCGAGGCCGGGCTCGTCGACGCGCGGGAACGGGGACGACGAGCCCGGAACGATCCGCGTCGCGCGCGAGGGGCTGCTCGCCTTCGTCCAGGCGCGCACGCGGACGACGAGTCTCGCCGAGACGGAGCAGGCCTTCGACGCCGCGACGCCCGAGGTCCGGCGCGACTGGATCGATCGGTACGTCCGCGAGGAGGCGCTCGTGCGCGAGGCGCGGTCGCTCGGGCTCGACCGCGAGGACGAGCTCGTCCGGCGGCGCCTCGTCCAGCAGATGGAGTTCCTCGTCGAGGACGAAGGCGCCCGCTCGCTCTCCGTCTCGGCGGCGGAGCTCGAGACGGCCTACCGCGAGCGGGCCGATTCCTTTCGTGAGCCTGCGACGCTGCGCTTCGCCCATGTCTTCGTGCGCGTCGAGGCCGGGCGGGAGGCCGCGGCCGAGGCGAAGGCGCGAGCCCTGCTCGAGCGGCTCCAGCGCGAGGAGATCTCCTTCGACGGCGCGCTTCCGCTGGGCGATCGCTTCCTCTACGACCGGATCTACGTCGACCGCACGCTCGACGAGGTCCGCAGTCATTTCGGCGACGGTCTCGCCCGGACCCTCGCCGGGCTGCCCGTCGACGCCGAGGGCTGGCGCGGTCCCTTCGCGTCCGAGCACGGGCTCCATCTCGTCCTGCTGACCGCGCGCAGCGAGTCGCGGCGTCCTGCGTTCGACGAGGTCGAGGAGCGCTTGCGCGAAGAGCTCCTGCGCGAGAAGCGCGAGCAGGCCCTCGAGCGCGGCATCGGGAACGTCGTCGAGAAGTACGAGATCGCGCTCGAGGCGGGGCTCGACGAGGAATCGAGCGGTACCCGGCGCTAGGAGGTGGCTGGGCGTCCCAAGGACCGCGCATTCCTCGCCGCATTCAGGGCGCGGAACGCCGACGAAGGCTCCTGAAGCGCCTCGAGAGGGCTAGACCTCGAGCCCCTTCGGCGGATTCGCGAAATAGCAGCGCTCTTCGACGCGGTTCTTGATCCGCCAGCCCTTCGGCGTGCGGACGTATTCGTCGACGTACCAGAGGCCGCAGACGAGCACGTCGATCTTGCCGTGCTCGTTCGTGAATTCCTGCGGGTTGTAACACATGAGCCGGCCGGTCGCGTGATCGCCGTCGATCTTCAGCTGGATGTTGGCGTTCAGGTGCTGCGTGTTCGGAAAGCGCTTCATCGCCTTGTGCAGGAACTTGATCGTCGTCGCGAGATCGCCCTTCGAGCCGCCGAAGGCGCTGTAGTCGATGAAGGCGTCGGGCGTGAAGACGTCGTCGGCGAGCTTGTCGAAGTCCTTCGAATCGATGAGCTGCGAATAGCGGTAGATCAGGTCCTGCAGCTCGAAACGGTCGGAGATCTCTTGCATCGAAAGCATCAGGCCAGCTCCAGTACTTGTTCGAATCGGTAGAGGCCGGGCGACCGCCCGAGGATCCAGGCGGCGGCGCGGACGGCGCCGGCGGCGAAATGGCCGCGGGTCGCGGCGCGGTGCGTCAGCTCGAGGCGTTCGCCGCGGCCGAGGAAGTAGATCGTGTGCTCGCCGGGGTTGTCGCCGCCGCGCAGGGTCTGGATGCCGATCGCGCCGTCGGGGCGGACGCCGGTCTCGCCGGCGCGCTCGAGGACCATGTGCTTCTCGAGCGAGACGCCGCGGCCTTCGGCGACGGCGCGGCCGAGCAGCAGCGCGGTGCCGCTCGGGGCGTCGCGCTTCTGGCCGTGGTGGAGCTCGAAGAGCTCGGCGTCGTAGGCGGGGCCGAGCAGGCGGGCCGCCTCGCGGGCGAGATGGGCGAGGACGTTCACGGCGACGGAGAAGTTCGCCGTATGGAGGACCGGGATCCGCTCCGCGAGCCGCTCGATCTCCGCGAGCCCCGCGGCGTCGAAGCCCGTCGTGCCCGTCACGTAGGCGACGCCGGCGTCGGCGGCCGCGCGCAGATTCGCGAGGGTCGAGACCGGCACCGAGAAATCGATCGCGACGCCGCAGCCCGAGAGCGCGCGCTTCGGGTCGTCCTGCAGGACGACGCCCTCCGCGATCGCGCGTCCGACCTCGGGATGTCCCGGTCGTTCGAGCGCGCCCGCGAAGCGCAGTCGCGGCTCGGCCGCGAGCGCCGCGCGCACCTCCTGGCCCATCCGGCCCAGGGCGCCGACGACCATCACGCCCGTTCCCCCGGCGCTCATCGCAGGCTTTCCAGGTCCTTGAGCACGACCTTGAGGCGCTCGAGGTTCGCGTCCGTGATGCGCGTCAGCGGCAATCGGATCTCCGGGCTGCACCAGCCGAGCTCGGCCACCGCCGCCTTGACCGGGATCGGATTCGTCTCGCAGAAGAGCACGTCGAAGAGCGGCAGCAGCGAATAATGCAGCGCCTGCGCCCCCGCGACGTCGCCCCGCTGGAAGCGGCGCACGAGCTCGCCGATCTGGCGCGGCGCGACGTTCGAGGTCGTCGAGATGACGCCCTTGGCACCGAGCGCGAGCAGCGGGAGCGTCAGCGAATCGTCGCCCGACAGCACGCTGAACTCCTGCGGACACTTCGCGATGACGTGGGCGATCTGGTCGACGTTGCCGCAGGCCTCCTTGATGCCGACGACGTGCTCGAGTCGCGCGAGTCGCGCGATGATCTCGGGCGCGATGTTCGAGGAGGTGCGACCGGGGATGTTGTAGATCACGAGCGGGAAGCGCGTCGCCTCGGCGATCGCCGCATAATGCGCGTAGATGCCTTCCTGGGTCGGCTTGTTGTAGTAGGGCGAGAGCAGCAGCGAGCCGTCGGCCCCCGCCTGCTTCGCGTGGAGCGTCAGCTCGATCGCCTCCCGGGTCGAATTCGAGCCGGTGCCGGCGATGACGGGGACGCGGCCCTTCACGGCGTCGACGACGATCTCGACGACGCGGCGGTGCTCGAGATGGGAGAGGGTCGCCGACTCGCCGGTCGAGCCGCAGGGCACGACGCCGTCGACGCCGGCCTCGATCTGGCGCTCGACGTGGGCGCGCAGCGCCTCCTCGTCGACCTGGCCGCTTCGGAACGGCGTGATGAGGGCGGTATGGATGCCTTCGAACATGGGGCCTTCCTAGGCTTCTTCGAGCGGCCACTCGCCGGTGAAGACGGTGGCCGCGGGACCGGTCATGAGGACGGGGGCGTTCTTGTCGGCCCATTCGATCTCGAGCACGCCGCCGCGCAGCTCGACGACGACCGAGCGGTCGACCCGACCCCGCAGCATCGACGCGACCGCGACCGCGCAGGCGCCCGAGCCGCAGGCGAGGGTCTCGCCGGTGCCGCGCTCCCAGGTCCGCTGCTTGATGCGGTCGCGGGAGAGGATCTGGATGAACTCGACGTTGACGCGGTTCGGAAACGCGACGTGGTGCTCGAGGGCCGGCCCGACGCGCTCGAGGGGGACCGCGTCGACGTCGTCGACCTCGATCACGCAGTGCGGATTGCCCATCGAGATCGAGGAGACGCGCAGCTCCCGCGGCCCCTTGCGCCAGAGATCCGCCGGCAGGTCGAGGGGCACGTCGAGCACGGGCCCCGCTCCGGTCGCGATCGTCGTCGGGATCTTCTCCGGGATCAGGATCGGCAGACCCATGTTCACCGTGACGCGCCCCGGTCCCGCCCAGCGCGGCCGCACGACCCCCGAGAGCGTCTCGACGCCGATCTCGTCGGCGCGCGTGTGGCCCTCGTCGCGCAGATACTTGTAGAACGCGCGGATGCCGTTCGCGCACATCTCGACCTGCGAGCCATCCGCGTTGTAGATGTCCATGCGGAAGTCGGCGGCCTTCGACGGCCGCACGACCAGCATCTGGTCGAAGCCGACGCCGAAATGCCGGTCGGCGATCGCGCGCGCCAGGGCGGCGAGGTCGGCGGGGAGATCGCTCCGGATTCCGTCGAAGAGGACGAAATCGTTCCCGGCGCCATGCAGCTTGGTGAAGGGGAGCGTTCGACTCATTCGGTGGGTCTCGCAGCGTGGGTTCGGAGGTCCGGGCCGAAGGCACTGCTCGCCGCGGGCGCCTCGGGCGGTCGGCGCTTCGGCGGGCCGTAGCGACCGCAGGCGCACAGTGTACCCGCGATCGTGAGAAGCGTGAGGCAGGCGACGAGGCGCCGGGCGCTCGGCCTCATGAGCGCTTGCCCGGCTTGCGCCGGGCGGGCGATCGGGTGCCGGGTGCTCTTCCGGACGAAGCCGTACCGCTCGTGGCCGCCCGGTCTTCGTCGGCGAGGCGTGCGAGCTCGCGGGCGACGTTGGCCTCCGCTGCGTCGAGGGCCTCGAGAACCCGGACCCGGGCGGTCCCGCCGGTCAGGCTCCGGCTCTCGACGCTGCGCTCGAGGTCGAGGAGCTCGTCGGCGCCGGCATCGAAGGCGGGGTGGAAGCTCCGGAGCTCGGCGCGGGTCAGGGAGCGCAGGTCGACCCGGTTGCGGGTGCAGTGGCCCACGATCTTGCCGACGACCTCGTGGGCCTCGCGGAAGGGGATGCCCTTGCGGACCAGCAGCTCGGCGAGATCCGTCGCGAGCAGCATCGGATCCGACGCGGCCTGCGCCATGCGATCGCGGCGGACCTCGAGGGTCGCGATCGTCCCGGCCATGACCTCGAGGCTGTCGCGCAGGGTCGAGACCGAGTCGAAGAGCGGCTCCTTGTCCTCCTGCATGTCCCGGTTGTAGGTCAGAGGGAGGCCCTTCAGGACCGTCAGCAGCGTCACCAGGTTCCCGATCGCCCGGCCCGACTTCCCGCGCACGAGCTCCGGGACGTCGGGGTTCTTCTTCTGGGGCATGAGCGACGAGCCGGTCGAGTAGGCGTCGGCCAGCTCGACGAAGCCGAACTCGGCCGTCGACCAGAGCACGAGCTCCTCGGCCAGGCGGGAGAGGTGGACCATCGCGATGGCCGCCGCCGCGAGGTACTCGAGGGCGGCGTCGCGGGAGGCGACCGTGTCCATCGAGTTGCGGGTCGGGCCGACGAAGCCGAGCTCCCGGGCGGTCTGCTCCCGGCCGAGGGGCAGGGTCGAGCCGGCGAGCGCCCCGGCGCCCAGGGGGGAGCGGTCGATCCGGGCCCGGGCGTCGGCGAAGCGGCCGGCGTCGCGGCCGAGGACCTCGACGTGGGCGAGCCATTGGTGCGCGAGGCGGACGGGCTGGGCGCGCTGGAGATGGGTGTAGCCGGGGAGGAGCGTGTCGACGTGCTCCCGGGCGCGCTCGAGGAGCACGGCCCGGAGCTGGTGGACCCCGCGCTCGGTCGCGAGCCCCGCATCGCGCAGGAAGAGCGCCAGGTCCGTCGCGACCTGATCGTTGCGCGAGCGCCCGGTATGCAGCTTCCCCGCCGCGTCCGGGCCGACGAGCGTCCGCAGCCGCGTCTCGATGTTCATGTGGATGTCTTCGAGGGCCGGGTCGAAGGGAAACTCGCCCCGCTCGATCTCGGCCTCGACGAGGTCGAGCCCGCGGAGCAGCGTGCGCGCGTCCTTCGCCGGAATGAGACCTACGTCACCGAGCATCCGCGCCTGGGCGCGAGAGCCCCGGATGTCCTGGCGCGCGAGCGCCTTGTCGAAATCGATCGACGCGGAGAATCGCTCGACCACGGGATCCGTCGCGCCGTCGAAGCGCCCGCCCCAGGGCTTGCGCGCCGGCGGCTTCGTCTGCCCGCTCGAGGGGTTTTTCGCGGGCTTCTTCGCCGGCTTCGCGCCGGCGCTGCGCGCGCCCGATCTTCCGCCTTTTCCGGCAGCCTTGGTCATGGCGCCCTACTCTCGCGATTCGGGGGCCCGCGCACAAGCCGCGGCGGTCGCATCGCGCCGGAACGAGTGGGCGTGCGCGGGTTCCATGGAGTGCCGCGTGCGCCGGGGGTGAGCGCGCCGGCCTCTCGTGGAGAACTGGATGGCTCGGGGCCGGAAATCGGGATCTTCCCAGCGCGGACGCCTGTCGCCGACCCTGCTTCGGCGGGTCGGCCTCGTGCTGCTCGCGGTCGGCTTCGTCGGCGGCCTGTTCGCCGCCCACTGGCTGATCGGGCTCGATCGCGTCGTCCGGTCGCGCTTCGACGGGCGGCGCTTCTCGGTGCCCTCGCGGGTCTTCGCCGCGCCGAAGGTCATCTATACGGGCGCCGACTGGGAGCGGCTCGACCTCGACGGCTGGCTCGCCCGCACCGGTTATCGCGAGCAGAGCGAGGCCGGCCCCCTCGCGCCCGGCCAGTACCGGAGGCTCCCCGGCCGGCTCCGTGTCCACCTGCGCGGCTTCGAGCACCCCGAGCTCCCCGAGCGCGACCGCCGGATCGAGTTCCGCCTCGACGCCGGGCGCGTGCGCGAGATGCGCGACGACAAGGGGCATCCGATCGACGTCGTGGCGCTCGAGCCCGAGCAGATCTCGGCCTTCTACGACGAGGACCGCGAGCAGCGCGATCTCGTCGCGATGGCCGACGTTCCGGACCATCTCGTCGGGGCGATCTACGCCATCGAGGACCGCCGCTTCGAAGAGCACAACGGCGTCGACCTCCGCCGCATCGTCGGCGCCCTGCTCGCGAACCTGCGGGCCGGCGGCATCCGCGAGGGCGGGAGCACGCTGACCCAGCAGCTCGTCAAGAACTTCTTCCTGACGCCCGAGCGCACGATCCGCCGCAAGCTGACCGAGGCGGTGATGGCCCTGCTGGTCGAGGCGCGTTATTCGAAGCCGCAGATCCTCGAGGCCTACCTGAACGAGATCTACATGGGTCGCCGCGGCTCGACGGCGATCCACGGCGTCGGCGAGGCGTCGCGCTTCTTCTTCGGCAAGCGCGTGCCGGACCTCTCGGTCGAGGAGTCGGCGCTGCTCGCGGCGGTGATCCAGAGCCCGAATGCGATGAGCCCGCACCGCCATCCCGAGCGCGCGAAGAAGCGCCGCGATCTCGTCCTCAGCCAGATGGAGGAGCAGGGCCGCATCTCGTCGGATCAGGCCGAGAAGGCCCGGGCCCGCGGCCTCAACCTCGCGGCGATCACGCTCGAGTCGGGCCAGGATCGTTATTTCCTCGACATGCTCCAGCGCCAGCTGCCCGAGGTCTACCACGAGGACCTGCTCGCGGTGGAGGGCCTGCGCATCTACTCGACGCTGGATACGTCGCTCCAGCGCGCTGCCGTCGAGCATCTGCGCAAGGGCCTCGCCGCCCTCGAGAAGCAGCTGCCGGCGCCGAAGGTCGCGAAGGGCGAGAAGCGGCCCCAGCTCCAGGGCTGTCTGCTGGCGATGCGGCCGCAGACGGGCGAGATCCTGGCGCTCGTCGGCGGGCGCGACTACGGCAGCTCGCAGTTCAATCGCTGCACCCAGGCTCGCCGTCAGGCGGGCAGCGTCTTCAAGCCGATCGTCTATGCGGCGGCGCTCTCGCGCGCATCGGGGCCGGTGGTGACCCTCGCGAGCTTCGTGCCCGACGAGCCGATCGAGGTCGACACGCCGTCCGGGCCCTGGCGGCCGCTCAACTTCGATCGGCGTTACCGCGGACCCGTGACCGTGCGTGAGGCCGTCGAGGATTCGCTCAACGTGCCCGCGGCGCGGATCGGTCAGGCGGTCGGCATCCAGCGTGTGGTCGAGATGGCGCGCAAGCTCGGCATCGAGAGCCCGCTCCCGGCGGTGCCGAGTCTCGCGCTCGGCTCGGCGGAGGTCTCGCCGCTCGAGATGGCGACCGTCTATGCGACCTTCGCGAACGGCGGGCTCCGTCCGACCCCGCGCAGCTTCACCGGTCTGCTCGACGGTCAGGGCATCGCCCAGGAGCAGTCGCCGCTCGCCGGATCGCGGCGCGTGCTCGACGCCGGAACCGCGTACCTCACGACGTCGCTGCTCGAGGGCGTCGTCGATCGGGGCACCGGCGCCGGCATCCGGTCCCGCGGCCTGCGCGGTCCGATCGCGGGCAAGACCGGGACGACCGACGACGAGAACGATCTCTGGTTCGTCGGCTTCACGCCCGAGCTCGTCGTCGTCGTCTGGATCGGGTACGACGAGCCGCGCAAGATCGGTGTCCCTTCGAGCCGCGGCGCGCTGCCGATCTGGGCCGACTACCTCTCGGCGATCTCCGGCGGGCAGATCCGTGGCGGCTTCATCCGGCCGCGAGAGGTCGAGAGCGTCGAGATCGATCCGATGACCGGCGAGCGGGCGCTCTGGGGCTGCCCGCGCAATCGCCCCGAGTATTTCCTGATCGGCACCGCGCCTGTCGAGACCTGTCCCCGAGGCATGCCGACGTTTCCCCGATTCTTCGAACGTTTCTTCGGCGGATGATCGAACGGGCGCGGGCGAATCGGAGGGCGCGAGAGGTCGCGTCGATGCGGCGGGTGTGCGAGGTTCGGACGCGGATGGTCGAAACCCAGCGCAATCCCGGTCTCGCTCTGCTCCTCGCGGGCGTCCTGCTCGCGCTGGGCGGCTGTGTGTCGGGCCCGGTCGCATCGACCTCGTCGCCCTCGCGGACGGTCGAGCCCGAGGCGGTCGTCGCCGAGTCGGCGGATCGGCCCGCGCCCGCGCCGCCTTCCCGCGACGATGGGCTCTTCGCGCCCGCGCCGCCCCCGACCCTCGAGCCTCCGCTGACGGCGAGCGCGGCGATCGGTCGCTACGATGCGCGGCGCGACGCATCGCTCCGGCTGGTGATCGCGGGTCTCGAGGCGGACTCGGTCGGAGATCCTTCGCGGGCGCTCGCGAGCTATCAGCGGGCCGTCCGCCTCGACGCGACGAATCCGATCGCCTTCCTCGCCCTCGCGCGCCATCACGTCGCGAGCGGCAACGCCGAGGACGCGAGCGCCTTCCTCGACCAGGCCCGGGCGCTCTTCGAGTCGGAGGGCGAGGTCGGCTCCTCCGTCGACGTCTTCGGGGTCGGCCTGCGCGCCTGGATCGATCGCGCGCAGGGACGCGACGACGAGGCCGACTCCCGTTTCCAGGCGGCCCGGGAGCTCTCGCCCGAGATCTGGCGCGACGAGCTCCTGTCGGCCGACGAGCTCAGATAGCAGGAGTGCGCCGCTCGATGGGGAGCAAGTACGTCGCGTTCGGGCTCGTGGGACTCGTCGTGCTCGGGCTCGACCAGCTCGGGAAGCGCCACGTCGCGAGCACGATCGAAATCGGCGAACGCGTTCCGATTCTCGGCTCGTGGATCGCGTGGACCCACGTGCCCGCAGCCGGGGGCGCACTCGGTCTGTTCCGCGACTGGTCGCCGACGGCCGAGCTCGCGGGCTACGGTGCGATCGCCGCGATCGCGACGGCGGTCGTCGTCGTGTTCCTGCGCTCGCTGGCCCCAAGGGACCTCGGGACGGCTGCGGCGCTCGGGGCCGTCTTCGCCGGCGTCGTGAGCAACAGCGTGGATCGCTATCGCGTCGGTGCGAGCCTCGAGTTCCTGCACGTCGGACCGACCGCGTCGAGCCTGCTGCCCGATTTCAATCTCGCCGACCTCGCCATCCTGCTGGGGGTCGGCACCCTCATCGTCGAGCTTCTCGCCACCGAGATGGCCGCCCGCGCTGCCGAGCGCCCGCGTCGTTCGCCGCCTTATTAGTCGAGACGCGCCCTGCCCGGGACTCGCAGTCCTTTTTTTTTCACGCCGCCTCGCGCGGGGTCGTGCGCGCGCGAAAGTCTTTTCCGGTCGCGCGGGTTGCCGCTGCGCGGTCGGACACGCCCCGGTGTCGGAACGCCGTCGCAGCGTCGGCGGAATTGCACGAACTGATTGACACGTCTCCCGCGACTGCGTTAGAAAAGACTCCCCGCGCACGACGCCGATCGCCGCTCTCGGAGGCGGACCCGACGCGCGCGCCGACCGAACGCCGGCCGAGCCCCGACCGAATGACGAGCAGGAGACGAGCCTTGGCGAAGAACTCCAGCAAGCCCAAGAGCGATTACGCGATCCAGACGGTGATGAACGCGTTTCGCATGCTGGAGGTCTTCGACGGCTCGGTCGCGATCGGCGTCTCCGACGTCGCGCGGAGCCTCGGGCTCCACAAGAACAACGCCTTTCGCCTGCTCGCGACCCTCGAGCTCGCGGGCTACGTGCAGCAATCCGCCGACAGCGAGCTGTACCATCTCGGCCTGCGCTGCCTCGAGCTCGCGCATGCCTTCGCCCGCAACCACCCCTTCGCGAGCCTCGCGCGTCCGGTGCTCGAAGAGCTCGTGGCGGAGACGGGCGAGACGGCGCATCTCGGGGTCCTGCGCGATCAGGAGGTCGCGCATCTCGACGCGGTCCTTCCGAGCCAGCTGCTGCTGACGGGGTCGCGGGTCGGCGAGCGACTTCCGGCGCACTGCACGGCGATGGGCAAGGCGCTGCTCGTCGGACGGCTCGAGCGGCCCGCCTCGTCGACGACGCTGCTGCGTTCGGAGAGGCGGTCGTCCGGTCGCTCGGAGGGCGTCGGGCGTCGCGGTCCCGACGCCGAGCCCGCCGTCTGCGAAGGGGATCTCGAGCGTTTCACCGACGCGACGATCACCGACGGGGCCAAGCTCCTCGACGAGATCCGCGCGAGCCAGCTGCGCGGCTACGCCGTCGACTTCGAGGAGTACGCCCTGGGGCTCCACTGCGTGGCGGCCCCGGTCCGCGACGCGAGCGAACGCGTCGTCGCGGCCATCTCGCTCTCCGGACCGAGCCTGCGGCTCGACCGCGAGGTCGTGCATGGCGAGGGGGCTCGCGCCGTGTCCGCCGCGGCGCAGCGCCTCTCCCGGGCGCTCGGGGCGCGGGAGGCGGGGACGCGGGAGCTCGGCACGCATTAGGCGGGTCAAGTCCGGAGCGAAGTGACCCGAAGGGGATTGCGACGGAGGGACCCGATGGATTTCGAGCTCGACGACGCGCTGGTCAGCTTGCAACAGACGGCACGTCGCTTTTCCGACGAACAGATCGCCCCGGTCGCAGCGGCCTTCGACGCCAGCGGGAAGTTTCCCCGCGACGTGCTGAAGATGGCCTGGGAGCTCGGCCTCTCCCACGTCTTCATTCCCGAGTCGCTGGGCGGCCTCGGCCTCTCGGTGGTCGGGGCCAGCGTCGTCGTCGAAGAGCTCTCGCGCGGCTGCTCGGGGATCACGACCTCGATCCTCTCGAACGACCTCGGCCTGACGCCGATCCTGGTGGGCGGCACGCCGGACCAGCAGCGCGAGTGGCTCGCGCCCTGTACCGAGGCGTTCAAGATCCTGGCTTTCGCGCTCTCCGAGCCGGGCGCCGGCTCGGACGTCGCGGGTCTCCAGCTCCATGCCGAGAAGTCCGGCAACGACTACGTCCTCAACGGGACCAAGGCCTGGATCACGAACGGTGGCGAGGCCGATCTCTACACGGTCTTCGCGACCCTCGACCGCCATTCGCGACACAAAGGCATCTGCGCCTTCGTCCTCCCGCGCGAGACCCCCGGGCTCTCGCCGGGCAAGAAGGAGGACAAGATGGGCCAGCGCGCGAGCGATACGCGCGTGCTGCACTTCGACAACGTGCGGGTCCCGGCGGCCCAGCGCCTCGGCGCCGAGGGCGAGGGCTTCAAGATCGCGATGGCGACCCTCGATCGGACCCGTCCGCTGATCGGTGCCCTCGCGACCGGCATCGCCCGCCGCGCCCTCGAGGAGAGCCTCGCCTACGCGTCGCAGCGCAAGGCCTTCGGCCAGGCGATCGGCGAGTTCCAGGCCATCCAGTTCATGCTCGCCGACATGGCGAAGGACATCGAGGCGAGCCGGCTCCTCACCTTCCAGAGCGCCTGGCTCCTCGACCAGGGCAGGCGCGCCTCGAAGCAGTCCTCGATGGCCAAATGCTTCTCGACCGACGCCGCCATGAAGGCGACGACCGACGCGGTCCAGATCTTCGGCGGCAACGGCTATACGAAGGAGTACCCGGTCGAGAAGCTGATGCGGGACGCGAAGCTGATGCAGATCTACGAGGGGACGAACCAGATCCAGCGCGTCGTGATCGCCCGCGAGCTCATGCGAGGCTGATCGGCACACCGGTCGGCATCCCTTGGGGTCCCCGTGCTGGCCCCCGGATCGCACCGGCTTCCCGCGCCTCGTGCGTCGGAGTTGCCGGTTCCCGGCCGGTGGCGGATCCGGCGAAGGCCGCCGGCTTCCCGGCCGCGGCGGTCCCCGAGATGCCGTCGAGCCCGGTCCCGGCCGCCCGGGCACCCTCGGCAGGTCGCCGGCCGAAGCAAATCGCTGCGCCACCCGGCTTCGACACCCGGGCACTCGATTGATAGACTCGGCAGCCTTTCGCACAGGCCTGTCGGCCGTTCCACTCCCGATCCATCGTCCGTGCGAGGAAGTTTCATCGTTCGATCGGCGCGCGCGAGATGCGTCGTCGCCAGAGGTTTCCCATGAGTCTGAATGACAAAGCGCTCGAATATCACGCCCAGGGTCGACCCGGAAAGATCAAGGTCGTCCCGACCAAGAACTGCGCCACCGCCGCCGATCTCTCCCTCGCCTACTCCCCCGGCGTCGCCGCGCCCTGCCTCGAGATCGAGAAGAACCCCGACGACGCCTACAAGTACACGGCGAAGGGCAACCTCGTGGCCGTCATCAGCAACGGCACCGCCGTCCTCGGCCTCGGCAACCTCGGCGCCCTCGCCGGCAAGCCCGTCATGGAGGGCAAGGGCGTCCTCTTCAAGCGCTTCGCCGACATCGACGTCTTCGACATCGAGGTCGACACGACCGACACGAAGGAGATGATCCGCTTCTGCGAGCTGATCTCGCCCACCTTCGGCGGCATCAACCTCGAGGACATCCGCGCCCCCGAGTGTTTCGAGATCGAGGAGGCGCTGAAGGCCTCGCTCAACATCCCCGTCTTCCACGACGACCAGCACGGCACGGCGATCATCTCCGCCGCGGCGCTGCTGAACGGGCTCGAGCTCCAGGGCAAGAAGATCGGCGACGTGAAGATCGTCTTCTCCGGGGCCGGTGCGGCTTCGATCTCGTGCGCGAAGCTCTACAAGGATCTCGGCGTGAAGGCCGAGAACATCCTGATGACCGATACCAAGGGCATCATGTGGAAGGGTCGCGGCGAGGGCTTCAACAAGTACAAGGACGAGTTCGTGCGCGAGACGAAGTGCCGAACGCTGGCCGACGCGCTGGTCGGGGCGGACGTGTTCGTCGGGCTCTCGAGCAAGGGCCTCGTGACCCAGGAGATGGTGAAGACGATGGCGCCGAAGCCGCTCGTCTTCGCGATGGCGAACCCCGATCCGGAGATCACGCCGCCCGAGGTCAAGGCTGCGCGCAAGGACGCGATCTGCGCGACGGGCCGCTCGGACTACGCCAATCAGGTCAACAACGTGCTCGGCTTCCCGTTCATCTTCCGCGGCGCCCTCGACGTGCGGGCCTCGAAGATCAACGAGGAGATGAAGCAGGCGGCGACCTTCGCCCTGGCCGAGCTCGCGAAGCGCGGCGAGGAAGTGCCGGACGCCGTGAAGAAGGCCTACCCGGGCGAGAGCTTCGAGTTCGGCCCCGAGTACATCATCCCGAAGCCCTTCGACCCGCGCGTGCTGCTCTACGTCGCCCCCGCGGTCGCGAAGGCGGCGATGGACTCCGGCGTCGCGCGCAACCCGATGGACCTGCGCACGTACGAAGCCCGACTCCAGCAGAAGCTGTCGGAGATTGCCTCCCTCTAGATCCGGATCGCGGCCGGATCGAGCCCAGACGAGAGTCCCGCGGTGCGGCCCCGTCCGCA
>JBIPOQ010000254.1:0-5562 GCA_044379055.1 Myxococcota bacterium | reverse complement strand
AGGTGCATCACGGCGAGGTTTCGGGGACCGCCGGAGTAGTTGAAGGCGCCGTCCGGATTGCGCTCGCTCGCGTAGGCGCTCGAATAGCGGGCGGACAGGCCGACGATGCCGATGATGCGGCCGAAGCCCCCGCGCTTCATGTGGGGCACGACGGCGCGGGCGGCGCGGAGCGTGCCCAGGAACTTCGTCTCGAGATCCTTCAGGACGTTCGCGTCCTCGACGCGATCGAGGGGGCCGAAGCCGATGCCGCCCGGGACCCCCGCATTGCTGACGAGGATGTCGACGCCCCCGAAGCGCTCGACCGTCCGAGCGACCACGCGATCGATGTCCTCCCGCCGCGTCACGTCCGCCGTCAGCCCGAGGGTCTCGCTGCCCGTCGCCGTCGCGATCGCGTGCGCCGTCCGCTCGACCTCCTCCGTCGTGCGCGCACAGAGCGCGACGCGCACGCCCTCCTGCGCGAGGGAGGCGCAGATCGCCGCTCCGATGCCTTTGCTGCCGCCGGTGACGAGGGCGACCTTGCCTGCGAGTCCGAGATCCATGCTGAGCTCCTCTCGACGGTGGGCGGACCGGGCCGCGCGCGCAAGCTAGGTCGGTCGCGCGAGGGCGTCGATCCTCGCCCGCAGCTCGTCGGCGGACAAGGGTCGATCCCGGCGACGACTCGCGAGCTCGTTCGCCGCCCGCTGGATCGCCTCGTTGACCGGCGTCGCGACCCCGTGCTGCCGCCCGAGCCAGACGATCTCGCCGTTGACGTAGTCGGTCTCGATCGAGCCCTGGCCCCGCGCGAGGCTCTGGGTGCTCGAGCCGCCGCTGCGCGGGCGTCCGTCGATCTCGCCCATCGCGGCGACCGCGAACGCGACGCGCGCCTCGTATTCGGCGGCGGGGACGACGGCGATGCCCGCCGTCCGATAGCAGGCCATTCCTTCTGCCTTGATCCGGGCGCAGACGTCGTCGAGACCCGCGCGGCCGCCGCAGACGGCGTCGAGGGTCGAGACCGCATTGGTCAGGAGCTTCGCGTGCTTCCAGGCGAGGACGTCCTCCCGCGCCTCGGCCGCGAAGCCCGCCGCCCGGAGGTCCTGCGCGACGGCGCGCGTCCGCTCGTCGATCCCCGACGGCACGCAGCCGAGCTCGATGGGCGCGTGCGGCGCATAGCTCATCACCACCCCGGGATCGATGAAGCTCGCCGGGATCCAGACCGCGAGTCCGATCACCGCACGGAAGCGGCGCAGCACGAGCCGCTCGTTCTCGACCCCGTTCTGCCCACACAGCACCGGCAGGTCCGGACCGGCGACCGCCGCGAGCGCCTCGACCGCCGGCAGCGAGTCCTGGGTCTTCATGGCGAGGACGGCGACGTCACCCGGTCGGAAGTCGATCTCGTCCGGATGCCCCACGACCGGCAAGGCAAGCCGAACCCGGCGCTCGGGGGTGACGAATTCGAGCCCCTTCCCGGCGATCGCGGCGAGCTGGGCGCCCCGGGCGATCAGGACGACGTCGCGCCCGGCCTGGTGGAGCTGTGCCCCCAAGCTCGCGCCGATCCCGCCGGCGCCATAGACGATGTACCGCCCGACTCGCATCTCGCCTCTTCCAGGCCGTCGGCCGCCGGGCCGGGCATCAGGCCGTCGCGAGCCGATTCTCTGCCTGGAGGGCACGAGCCTTCTTCTCGAGGGCGTCGACTGCGGGCGCGATGCGCTTCGGGTCGAGCGTCGCCGCGACCGCATCGCCGCCGGCGAAGCGCAGCATCCCGTCGAGACGCTCGCGCAGGCAGGTGATCGCGAATCGGAACATGTCCCCGCCCGCGATCGGATCGAAGGGAACCCAGTGGTTCCGGTCGCCGGTCGGATGCACGTAGTGGTAGTGGGGATCGTCCTGGAAGACGTCGAAGCGGAGGTACTCGTGGCGATCCTTCGTTCCGAAGACGTGGATCGAGACGCCCGTGTCCGTGAAGCCGCCTTCCGGCGAGAGACGCCGGATCTCGGCGAGATCCTCGGGGCGGTCGGCGTAGGCCTTCTCGAGACGCTCGGGGTCGACGCTGCGGTACTCGAGGACGAGGGTCACGGCCCCGGCCTCGAAGGACGTGCAAGCCGACGGATCCGGGGGCTCGGGCTGGACCTTGTAGTAGATGCCGTATTTCGGATTCGGCTCCATGGCTAGATCCCGTAGACGCGCGCGGCGTTGCCGAACGCGATCTTGTCGAGCTGGTCCTGGCGGAGGTTCTTCGCGAGATCCGCGAGGATCTGCCGCGAGCGAGGCCAGAGCGTCACGCTGTGCGGGTAGTCGGAGGACCACATCGCGCAGTCCGCGAGCCAGGGATGGCTCGCGACCAGCTCGAAGCCGACGGCGTCGTCGAGGACCGTGACGAAGAGGTTCGTGCCCATGTGTTCGACGGGCGTCTTGACCTGCTGCAGCGTCGCGTCCTTGAGCTCGGCTCGAACCACGACGTTCTGGTCCATCGTCTGGAGCCAGAAGGGCAGCCAACCGAAGTTGACCTCGGCGGCGACGATCTTGAGGTTCGGATGGCGATCGAAGACGCCGGCGTAGACCAGATAGGTGAAGATCCGGACGGCCGAGAAGAAGCGCCAGACCGTGCCGCCCGCGGTGATCTTCAGGTCGGCGATGCCGTCCCAATCCGCCTCCTGGGACCGCCCGCCGAAGGTGCGGTGGAACGTGAGCGGGATGCCGGTCTCCGACGCCCGCGCGTAGAGCGGCTCGTAGTAGCGATCGTGATAGGGCCGCACCGGAAGACCGGGGATCAGGATCGCCTTCGCACCCGCGCGGACGCAGCGGTCGAACTCGGCGAGGCAGACGTCCATGCCGTCGTCGACCGGCAGCAGCGGGAGCCCGACGATCCGGCGCGGCGACGCGCCCTGGAACTCGCCCAGCATCCAGTCGTTGTACGAGCGCATGCAGGCGATGCCGAGCTCGCGGTCCGGCATGACGTAGGCCTGGGCGGCGTAGGCGGGGTACACGACGGAGACGTCGATCCCGTCCTTGTCCATGTCCTCGACGTGGGCCTTGCCCTGGTGGTTTCCGGGGAGGATCTCGTCGAAGCGGAGACCCGACATCTTCTTGTCGCCCGCGGCGCGCCCCGCCGTCGCCTCGATGCCGAAGGTCCGCTTCGGCGGCGCCCCGTCGAAGCTCCAGCCGTCGCCGCCGTCCGTGCCGCGCAACATCTTCGGCGCACGCGCCTTGAGCTTCGCCGGCACGTTGTCGAAGACGTGCGGCGGCTCGTTGATGTGGCAGTCGGCAGAGATGATCCGATCGGGCAGGACGTTGGGCATGACGATTCTCCTCGGCCGATCCGGCGTCGGCCTCGGCACCCACTCTATCAACTGGCCGGAGGCCGGCCAGCGAAGGTCCGCGCCGGCGAGACCGGGGCGGCTTCTCGGGTCCGGCGACGAGGCCTCTCAGCCCTCGGAGAGCCGCGCGAGCGTCTCGTCGCTGCCCGCGAGGACGAGCGAGTCCGAGGGCTTCACGGCGACGTTCGGATCGGGCGGCAGCCGGAACTCGCCCGTCAGCGCGTCCTTGACCGCGATGACCTGGATGCCCAGCTTCGCGCGGGGATCGATCTCGAGGATCGTCCGGCCGACCCAGTCGTCCGGACAGGCCATCTCCTGCACGGAATAGCCCGGCGCGATCGGGGTGTATTGAAGCACCGAGGACGTCGCGATCCGGTGGGCCAGGCGGAAGGCCGCCTCCCGCTCGGGGAAGATCGCCTCGGTGATGTGGAGGCCCTCGAGGGCCCGGGCTTCGTTCTCGCTGCGGACCTTCGCGTAGATCTGGCGGATCCCGAGATCGCGCAGCGCGATCGTCGTGAGGATCGTCGTCGAGAGGGCCTCGGCGGTGCCGATGACGGCCGCGTCGACCTCGCGTGCCCCTGCCCGCTCGAGCAGCTGGGGATCCGTCGCATCACCGACGACGACGCGGGACGCCCAATCCGCATAACGGTCGACGAGATCGCCGTCGCGCTCGATCGCGACGACCTCGTGGCCGAGCTCGCACATCTCGCGCGCGAACCAGAGACCGAATGCACCGAAGCCGACCAGCAGGACCCTCATGCTCTCTCCTCTCGCGGCCGTCAGCCGATCAGGACGTCTTCGTGCGGATACCGGAACGTCGAACGGGTCGCCCGCGCCGCCATCGCGCCGAGCACCGCGAGCGGCCCGACGCGCCCGAGCAGCATCACGAAGACCAGCGCGAGCTTGCTCCCGTCGGCGAGGGTCGGCGTCAGGTTCATCGAGAGCCCGACGGTCGAGAGCGCGCTCTGGACCTCGAAGACGTGACTCACCATCTGGGCCCGCTCAGCATCTCGATCGGCGCTGGCCGGCTCGAGCACGAGCATCAACAACGTGAAGGCGAGCAGGATGAGGACCATGCCGACCGCGAGGCCCGTCGCCCGATGGACCGTCTCGTCCGGCACCGTCCGCCCGGCGATCGAGACGTGGCGATCGCCTCGCAGCCGCGCCCAGACCAGCAGCGCGAGCAGCGAGACCGTCGTGACCTTCACCCCGCCCGCCACCGATCCCGGCCCGCCTCCGACCCACATCAAGGCCACCGTGAGGAAGAGCGAGCCGTTCGAGATGGCGCCGTAGTCGACGGCGTTGAAGCCGGCCGTGCGCGGCGTGATCGACATGAAGAGCGCGTTCACGACACGATCGAAGAGACCGAGCGGATGGAGCTCTCGGTCCCATTCGAAGAGCAGGAACGACGCGGCACCGACGACGATCAGGAGCGAGGTCGAGACCAGGACGATCCGGGAGTGGGTCGTCAGGCGACGTTTGCCGCGCAGGCGCGCGCGCAGGTCGTGAAGGACGGGGAAGCCGATTCCGCCGACGACGATCAACGTCGCGAGAATGCCGAGAACCGAGGCGTTCCGCTGCTGACCGATCAAGTTGTCGGAGAAGAGCGAGAAGCCCGCGTTGCAGAACGCCGAGACCGAGTGGAAGATCGCGAGCCAGAGCGCGCGACCGAAGCCGTGCTCGCCCCACCAGCAGGCGAGCAGCGCGAGGGCGCCGACGGCCTCGCAGGCGACGGTGACGCCCAGGATCGTGCGGAGCATCTGGCGCGGGGTGCCCGAAGGCAGGATCGCGGTGAAGCTGCCTGCCGCTTCCTCGACTTCGAGACCGGCACGGCGGCCGGCGGCGACGGCGATCGAGGTCGCGAAGGTCAGGATCCCGAGCGCACCGGCCTGGATCAGGACGAGCAGCCAGAGCTCGCCCCAGAACGACAGCACGACCGGGACGTCGATCGACGCGAGTCCCGTCACGCAGACGGCGCTCGCCGCGATGAAGAGCGCGTCGACCCAGCTCATCGGATCGCCCTCGTAGAGCCCGGGCAGGACGAGGAAGCCGAGCCAGCCGAGCGACGTCAGAACGAGGAACGAGATGACGAGAAGCTGCGACGCCGAAGGATCGAATCGGAAGCTTCGCTTCGGCAGGGGGCGATGGCGACTGGCATCGGGCTTCACGGCGGCGCAGGATACCGCCTGGCGCCCCCTCGGCGCTGCCCCCGGCCCCGATATCAGGAGGGAACGTGCCCCGAATCGCACCCATGGACCTCGACGCGGCT
>JBIPOQ010000012.1:0-18888 GCA_044379055.1 Myxococcota bacterium | reverse complement strand
CCTTGCCGTAGACGTCGAGAACGAAGCCCGCATAACCCTGCCCGGCGAGGGTCGCGGCACGGCCCTCCTCGAAGCCGCCGGTCGCCTTCATCGCATCGTGGACCACGACGACGGCCGGGCGCGGGCTCGTCCAGGCGTCGTCCCAGGCGAGCTCGCCGGCGAGCGGCGTATCGCCGTCCTGGTAGTCGATCGTGCGCATCCGGACCGTCATGCCGCGACTCCTCCCGGCCGCGGATCATCGCGGAATCCGGGCGCGATCGCTGCCGGTCAGGCGGATTCGCCGCTCACGCTGCGCAGATGCGGGGTCTCGCGCGGCTCGAGGTCCTCGTCGTCGACCGGGTCGATCAACGAGAGCGTCGGCACGTCTTCCTCCGCCGGCTCGCGGGTCACGAAGAAGCTCTTCAGCCAGAGCAGGAGGTGGCGCGTGGACCAGGTCAGCGTGAACTGGAGCCAGCGGACCCGGCGCAGGTCCGCGCCTTCGACCCGACAGGCGAGGGTCGAGAGGAGCTCGAGGGCGAGCTCGGTCTGATCCTGCGCCGCGTAGAGCTGCGCGAGGTCGAGCAGCAGGAAACCGTCCCAGGGCTCGATCTCCCGCGCGCGGGTCAGCAGCGCGATCGCCTGGGCGCGCATGCGGGTATGCGTGAAGTGGGTGCGGCCGTCGAGCAGCGTCTCGAAGGCCTCGTCGTGGCGCTTCAGCTTGACGAGCAGGTCGGCGCAGAGGCGCCAGGCCTCGAACTCGCCGGGGACGAAGCGACAGGCCTCGCGGTAGACGGCGAGACACTCGACGTATTGCTTGTCGCGCGCGTGCTCGAGGGCGACGCGTCGATAGAGCTGCCAGGACTCGAAGAACTCGCCGTCGACGGCGAGCATCGGCGCGAGGCGCAGCGCCGCTTCGCGATTGTTCGGGTTCTCGACGAGGAGCTGGCGATAGAGGCGGATCGCCGCGCGGTGCTTGCCCTTGTTGCGGGCGCGGTTCGCATCGCTCCAAAGCTGGTGTTCACGGTCGCGGCTGCTCTGCAGGGACTTGGCCAACTCAATTTCTCCCGAGCCCGTTCCAAGCTCTTGTCGGATCGGTGGTCCGGAAGCGGGAGGGAGTGACCGGAATCACGTGTGCAACGTCGGGGGACGGGCGGCAACTCGAGGCCGGATCCGCGCGGATTCGCTGCCCGGGCTCAGCGATCGGCGAAGAAGCTCAAATGCTGCTCGCGCAGCCAGGCGAAGGTCTCGTCGGTCGAGCGCCGCGGATCGCGGAAGGGGTCGATGCGGAGCCGCGCCGCGCGACTTGCCTGCTCGACGCTCCCCGTCTCCCGGTAGCTCGCGACCCAGCTGCGCTTCTTCTGCGCGAGCTGCTTCATGAATCCTTCCTCGAGCGGATGCATCGGGAAGCTCGCGTGGACGAGCGCGGCGACGGCGAGCCCGCCGAGGACGTGCCGCAGCGCCTTGCGCTCGAGCTGTGTCGTCGCGAAGAGCAGGGCGAGGAAGGCCGGGGCGACGAGGGGCACGTACCGGGACGACTGCGCGCCGGAGAGCCCGAACTGGGCGCGGCCGACGGCGGTCGCGCCGCAGTACAGGAGGCTGAACGCGGCGAGCAGGAAGAGGACCTCGGCGCGGGCGGTCGCGCTCGCGGTCGTCGTCGCCCCTGCGCGCGCGTTCTCGCGCTCGCCTTCGCCCACGACCCGCGCCGTCGGGGCGCCCATCGGGTCGGAGCGGGCGGCGAGGCGGAGCAGCTGTCTCAGGACGAGCACCGCCGCGGCGAGGGCGACGAGCGCGCCGACGACGATCGGGAGGCGTCCCGGATCCTTGAGGCCCAGCACGTTCGCGAACATCGAGGCGGCGAAGATCGGATAGGTCGCGAGGCGCGGGACGTCGTCGACGGCGTCGAGGCCGTTGCGCCCGGTGTAGCCGACGAGGAAGACGCCGATCCAGACGACGCACAGCAGCGCGCCGCCGAGGGCGAAGGCGGCGTCGCCGCGGCGTTCGTCGCGGCGGTCCCGCCAGGCCGCGAGCAGGAGCAGGATCGGGACGAGGGCGCCGGCGAAGATCGCGAAGCCGGTGTGGACCGCGAGGAAGTCGAGGCAGACGAGGGCGGCGACGCGGCGGCGCGGATCGCGGATCAGGCAGGCGTGACCCATCAGCAGGAGGAGCACGAGGGGACCGGCGCAATGGGACGCATTCGGGGCGTGGATGAAGATGCCGTACTGCGCGGGCGTCAGGAGGAGCAGCGGGATCGCGACGTCGGTCCAGGCGAAGGGGCCGAAGAGGCGGCGGCGGAGGGCGAGGGCGAGGGCCGTGGCGACGAAGACGTAGGCGAGGACCTGGAACGCGTCGGCGCGAGCGTTCCAATCGGTGAGACGCGCGAGGAGCCAGGTCCCGAGGAAGGGGAGGCCCTGGCGATGGGGGCCGTGCTGATATCGGAAGAGATCCCAGGCGCTCGGATCGTCGAGAAAGGCCTCGTAGAGCTCGATCTGGTCGTAGAAGAGGAGGTCGACGGCGTGCAGGTCGACGAGCCGGAAGAGGCGAAGGGCGAGGCCGATCGTCACGCCGGCGAGCACGATCGGGATTCCGACCGATCGCAGCTTCTCGAGCGGGGCGGCTTGCGTCATGGCGAGGGGCGTTCCGGCGTTCGAGACCGGTGGGCCTCTTCGCGCGGACGACGGTCGCTCAGCTCGCGGGCTCCCGCCAATCGGGATAGCGTGCCCGGATGACGGCGAGCCTTCGTTACAGCCCCTTCCTCCCCGAGGTGATGGCGGATCCCTTTCCGTTCTATCGCCGCCTGCGCGACGAGGCGCCGGCCTATCATCTCGAGGCCTACGATGCCTGGGCGCTCTCGCGCTTCGAGGATATCTGGCAGGCGACCGAGGACGCCGAGACCTTCGTGAACGCGGGCGGGACGACGGCGGCGCAGGCGCTCTCGAAGGTCGAGCCGCCGGTCCCGAGCATCAACCAGATCGACGGCGAGGCGCACACGCAGCTGCGCAAGGCCATCCGCGGCGTCTTCAGCCGGGCGAGCGCCCACGCCCTCGAGCCCCTCGTGCGCAGCGAGGCTCGTGCCCGTCTCGCGGCCCATCGCGAGCGGGGCGAGATCGACGCCGTCCGCGAGCTGGCGGATCCGATCGCGGCGCTCGTCGCCTGCCGACTCCTCTCGCTGCCCGACGAAGCCGGATCCCTGCTCGTCGGCTGGGTCCACCGCTACACCCGCAACCTCCCCGGCGACGAAGGCCGGTCGCCCGACGCCCTCGCGGCGGCGATGGAGATGAACCAGTACCTCGCCGAGCGCGTCGCCGAACGTCGCCGCGGCCGCGGCGAGCCCGGCGTCGTCGACGTCTTCCTCGGCCATGCGATCGGCGGCCGCCCGCTCGCCGATCTCGAGATCGCGTCGCACATGCAGACGCTCGTGATCGGCGGGACCGACACGACGCCGAAGGTCATCTCGTCCGCGCTGCGGCGGCTCGCCGATGCCCCGGATCAGCGCGCCGACCTCGCGGCGCATCCCGAGGCGATTCCCGCCGCCTTCGTCGAGGCGCTGCGGATCGACATGCCGACCCAGTTCATGGCGCGCACCGTCGCCCGCGAGACGACGATCCACGGCCAGACGCTGCGCCCAGGCCAGGGCGTGCTCTTCCTCTTCGCCTCGGCCAACCGCGACGAGCGCGAGTACGCCGACCCCGACCGCTTCGACGTCCGGCGCAAGATCCGGAGACATCTCGGCTTCGGCCACGCCGCCCACGTCTGTATCGGCGCCCACGTCGCCGCGCTCGAAGGTCGGGTCGTGCTCGAGGAGGTGCTCGCCGCCGCCCCGGATTATGCGATCGACGAGCAGCGCATCGAATGGCGCAGCGCCGATCAGCTGCGCGGGATGACGTCGCTCCCGCTCCGGCTGCGAGGCTGACGCCGGGCGGGCGGGGGTCGCGAAGCCGTCCGTGCCCGGAGAGTGGCCCCAGCGAGGCGTTCTCGCCTCCGCTCTGGCCGAGACGGCGGGGCATCGTGTATCCCTCGCGGCATGCCTAGTCGTCTTTCGCCCCTCCGTGCCGAGTGTCCCTCGTTGGCGGCCCTCCTCTTGATCCTCGGTCTCATCCCGGGGTCAGGGGCCCTTCTCGCCCCGCCGGCCCTGGCCGCCGACTTCTATTCCCCCGGCGGCTGGTCGACCCTCCACCAGGGCCCCGACAACCGGAAGCTCGTCGCGAGCGCGCCGATCGAGGGACCCTTCCGGACCTGGACGGCGCTCGCTGGCGCCACGGTCCTGACGGCGCCGACGATGTCGCCCGATGGACGGACGCTCTACGTGACGACCGGCAAGGCCGCCGGGTATTCGAATCTCCACGCCTTCGACCTCGACGGGAAGCTCCTCTGGCAATCCGAGCCCTGGCAGGACGCGGATCGCGGCGTCGACCCGTGCGCGGTCCTGTCGAGCCCGATCGTCGACCGCGAGGGCAACGTCTTCATCGGCGACTGCAACCAGCTCTTCGCCTATCGCCCGAACGGCGAGCTGAAATGGGTCGAGCCCCTGCCGGCGCTCCGGAAGGGGGATTGGCGGCCCTCGAAGCGGCTCCCCATCAACGCCCTCACGACGGCGGTCTTCACCCGCGACGGCGACGTCCTCGGGGTCACCAACTTCGGCGACGTCGCGGTCTTCGACCGCGAGACCGGCGAGCGTCTCAATCGCGATCAGCGCCTCCCGGGCCACCTTCCGCCGCCGACCCGCATGAAGCTCTCGCGCGGCATGTTCGGCGACGGGCTCCTCGATCCCGAGATCCGCAGCTGGGCCTGGCAGCTCTTGATGGGCGGCCGCATGCGTTCGACGAATACGCCCGCGGTCGAGCAGAAGAGCGGGCGGGTCTTCGTCGCGGCGACCTCGCGGACGCCCGGAAAGGGCGCGCTCTTCGGGCTGGATGTGATCCACCACCAGCACGTGGCCGGAACGGGCGAGTTCCGCGACGGGATCACCTCGGACTTCGAAGGGCCCGAGGTCGAGATCCGCCTCGCGTTCGCGACCGAGATGGGGCCGGGCAGCGGCTCGAGCCCCGCGCTCTCGCCGGAGGGCGATCGCGTCTACGTCTCCGACGAGAACGGGATCCTGTACGCGATCGACGCGCGGACCGGGCGATCCCTCGGCGCAGTGCCGACCCGGGCGGCGAGTGCCGCGGCAGCGGTCGCGGCGAATGGCGACATCATCGCGCTGCAGGCGGGGGAGTCGGCGCTGATCGCGGTGACCCGGAAGGGGAAGGTGCGCTGGCAGAGCGACCTCTCCGAGCTGACGCGGGCGGCGCTGCCGGTCGGACGGATGCTCGGGGAGCCCGTCGCGATGGGGAACGGCAATCCGACGGTCGTCGGCGACGAGGTGCTCGTGCCGGTGGCTTATGGCTACGAGACGACCTTGGGCCGGCGGATTCCGTGGCCCGTTCGTTCGTTTCTCGTCGCCGTCGACCTCGAGACGGGAAAGGGCGTGCGCAACGTCGTCGAGCTCGTCGACGATTCGACCGGCATCACGGCGGTGCTCCCGGACGGTACGATCCTGAGCAGCCTCGGCGCCGGGATCACGTCGGCCGTCTCGCCGCTTCGAGGCCTCGCGCGCGGCCTCCTGCCCGGAGAACTCGAGCCGCTCGCGCCGGTCGGTGGGTTGCAGGTCAGCCGGCCGGTCGGGGCACGCTGATCGAACGCGCTCGACGAGGCGTCGCGCGCGATCGGATTGTGTCAACATGGTCGGGCGAGATCGACGCACGAGCGAGGGCTGAAAGCATGACGAGCGGGGCACGGCGAGCGTGAAGAGTCGCAAGCAGACGAAGAGCGGGCAGCGCGCGAAGGCGAAGTCGAAGTCGGACGCGAAGCCGCGCGGCGGCGCGAAGTCCGCGAAGAAGGCCGTCGCGAAGAAAACCGTCGCGAAGAAAACCGTCGCGAAGAAAGCCACGACGAAGAAAGCCACGGCGAAGAAGGCCGCCAGGACGACGGCGAAGAAGGCGGCCGGAAAGGCTGCCCAGAAGACGACCGGGAACGCGGCCCGGAAGGCACCGAAGACGACGGCGAAGCGGGCGGCGAAGAAGGCGACCCGGACGACGGCGACGCGAGCCGCGAAGCCCGCTCCGAAGAAGGCGGCTTCCCCCGCGGCGCCGGCTGCGGCGCCGGCCAACGCGAAGCCGAAGGCTGCGGCGATCGCGCGACCCGTCCGCAGCGCCTCGATCCGCCGTGGCCCCTATCCCGACGTCGCGATCGTCGGCGCCTACAACACGGTGCAGGCGAAGCGCATTCCGGACATGACCGAGTCGGAGCTCGTCCTCGACGCGATCCACGGCGCGCTGGCCGACGCGGGGCTCACGCCCGCCGCCGTCGACGGCGTCAACGTCTCGACCTGGGTTTCGCAGCTCAACCCGCGCAGCGTCGTGCAGTGGTTCGGCGGGCGGCCGTCCTGGACGGGGACGTCGCATCCGGGCATCGAGAGCGTGCTCGAGGCGGCGGCGGCGATCCAGACCGGGCAATGCGAGACGGTCGTGATCGCGACGGCGCAGTGTGGCGAGTACACGGATCGCGCCGCGACCGTGTCCTGGACGCGGCCCGAGAACGAGTTCGTCGAATGCTGGGGGCTCTACACGGCTGCCGAGTTCGCGCTCATGGCGCAGCGCCACATGCATCTCTACGGCACGAAGCGCGAGGCCCTCTCCGAGGTCGCGTCGGCGATCCGCAGCAACGGCGCGGTCCATCCCGAAGCCGTGATGTACGGCCGGACCTGTACACCGGCGGATGTCGAGGCGTCGCGCATGGTCGCCGATCCGTACCGGCTGCTCGATTGCTGCATCACGTCCGAGGGCGGCGCGGCGATGGTCCTGACGACGCGGGAGCGCGCGAAGGATCTCGATGCGACGCCGATCTCGATCCTCGGTGGCGCCCTCGATCGCCAGGGCATGTCGTACGTCACGGCGCCGATCTGGGACAAGGTCGGCTGGGTCGGACGCCGCGGCGCGAAGCTGACCTTCGAGCAGTGCGGCCTCGGGCCGAAGGACGTCGACTTCGCCGAGCTCTACGACCCGTTCTCCTTCGAGATCATCCGCCAGCTCGAGGCCTTCGGCTTCTGCGGCGAGGGCGAGGGCGGCGACTTCGTCATGAACGGCCGCATCCGGATCGGCGGCGAGCTGCCGGTCGCGACCAACGGTGGGACGATGTCGTTCAGCCATGCGGGCGTCGTCCAGCTGCTGCAGAAGCCGCTCAACGCCGTGCTCCAGCTGCGAGGCGAGCTTCCGAAGGCGCTGACCGTCCCGAATCCGAAGGTCGCGCTCGCGACCAACGGCGGCTCGGGGGCGCTCTTCTGCGACGTCATGGCGCTCGGAAAGGAGCCCGTATGAACCGCCCGCGACCCGGCATCCCGCTTCCGCATCCGACGCCGCTCTCCCGCCCGCACTGGGACGGCATGCGCGAAGGCAAGCTCCGCGTCCAGCACTGCCTCGACTGCGGCATCCACGTCTTCATCCCGCAGCCCTGCTGCACGGGCTGCATGGGCTCGCGCCTCGAATGGGTCGAGAGCACCGGCCGCGGCACGCTCTACAGCTACACCGTCGTGCACCGCCCGCAGCAGCCCGCCTTCGAGGTCCCGTACACCGTCGCGATCGTGCTCCTCGAGGAGGGCTGGCACATGCTCTCGACGCTGATCGACGTCCCGCCGGAGAAGACCTGGATCGGGATGCCGCTCGAGGTCGTGTTCCACCGCATGAGCGACGAGATCACGCTGCCGCTGTTTCGCCCGCGGGCCTGAGAGGAGAGCGGAATGAGCGGGATCACCGAGAGCTACATCGAGATCATGAACCTCGTCTACGCCTATCCGGAGCGGATCGACGCGGGCGACTTCGCGGGCGTCGGTGAGCTCTTCGCCGATGCGGTCTTCGAGACCGAGGGCGGCGCGCCGCTGGTCGGCAGCCGCGCGGTACAGGAGAACTTCGAGCGCTGGACCCGGCGCTACCCGGACGACGGGACGCCGAAGACGCGACACTGCATCCACAACCCGATCGTGGAGATCGACGAAGCGGGCGACTCGGCCGTCGTCCGCTACTACGTCACCGTCTTCCAGCGCACGCCCGACTTCCCGCTCCAGCCGGTCTGGGCGAACCGGTACGAGGACCGCTTCGTGCGCAAGGACGGACGCTGGCGTTATGCGCATCGCCGCGGCTTCGGCCACATGCCCGGGAACGTGAGCGCCCATCTCCTGCTCACGCCGCCCCAGGGGCGCTGAGAGGCGCGGCGCGCGGGTCGGATCGACCGCTCTGCCTCGAACTCCGGACGTCCGACGCGACCGGTCCATTTCCGGCACGCCTCTTGCTGAACCGATGGGGAAACGCGTCCGAGCTGGCCCAAAGTCGGCTCGTTTGCTCATCTCCTGGGCAGGATCCGCCTCGTTTTGGGCAATCCGCAGCTCGGGCCCTGGGTCGGAGTCGAGATGGAAGCCGAGTCGAAGACCTCCTCGAGTGTGCCGCCGTGGATCGATGACGTGCTCGCGTCGGTGCACGAGCGTCATGCGCCGAATACGGCCGGGGCCCTCGCGGACTACATCCCGGAGCTCGCGTCGGTCGAGCCGAATCGCTTCGGCCTCGCCCTGGCGACGACCGGCGGCAAGATCTTCACGGTCGGCGATGCGGATCATCCCTTTACGATCCAGTCGATCTCCAAGGCCTTCGTCTACTGCCTGGCGCTCGAGCTCGTCGGCCGGGACGCGGTCCTCGAACGCGTGGGCGTCGAGCCGAGCGGCGACGCCTTCAACGCGATCGTCTTCGATCCCCATACGAATCGACCCTTCAATCCCATGGTCAACGCGGGCGCCATCACCGTGAGCGGGATCATCCGGGACGTGGCGGGCGATGGAGCCTTCGAGCTCATTCTCGACCGGCTCTCGATGGCGGCGGGACGGCGGCTCGCGATGGACGAAGCCGTCTATCGCTCCGAAGCGGAGACGGGCCACCGCAACCGTGCGATCGGCCACCTGCTGCGCAACGTCGGAGCGCTCGAGAGCCCGGTCGAGGAAGCCGTCGATCTCTACTTCCGACAGTGCTCGATCCTGGTCACCGCCTCGGATCTCGCGCGCATGGGCGCCACCCTCGCGCACATCGGCGAGAACCCCGAGACCGGTGCGCAGGTCTTCGATCTCATGGCGGTCCGAAACACGCTCGCGGTGATGTTCTCGTGCGGCATGTACGACTACTCCGGCAACTGGGCCTACGACGTCGGCGTCCCGGCCAAGAGCGGCGTCGGCGGAGGCATCGTCGGCGTCGTGAATCGACAGATCGGGATCGGCACCTTCTCGCCTCGGCTCGATGCGAAGGGCAACTCGCTGCGTGGGCTCGCCGCCTTCCGGGATCTCGCCGACGAGCTCGGGCTGCACGTCTTCGAATGCTCGAACGTCGGCTCGGCGTTGATGCGTTCGTTCATCGAATAGGCGATCGGTCGGGAGGCGGTCCCGGAGAGTCGCTCTCGGGATCCCCGCTCAGCGCCGCGCGACGATCAGGGTCATGCAATTGCGGTCGCCCGAGCGCGCGTAGGTCATCTGGCGTGTCCAGAGACGGGTGAGGGCGATGCCTCGGCCGCCGATGCGGGCTTCGTCGAGGGAGGCGGCGGGTGTATGGGATGGGGCTGCGGTGGGATCGAAGGGGGGGCCTTCGTCTTCGATCGTCAGGATGATGTCGTCGTCGGCGATCCGGGCCTCGGCGTGGATCGGGCGGGAGCCGGCGCGGCGACCGGCATAGGCGTGTCGGATGACGTTCACGCAGATCTCTTCGAAGACGAGCTCGCTGCGATAGATCGCCCGCTCGCTCGCTTCGCCGCGCTCGAGAAAGGCCCGGAGCAGGCGGCGCGCCGCCTCGAAGTTCGGAAGATCGGCATCGAGCTGCAGGGTGATCCGCCCGTCGGGGAGCTCGCCTAGCGTGATTTTGCCGCTCATCAGACGCGCGCCGTCGGGTCGCAACGCGACGTCACGACTCCAGCAGGCTCAATGCGTCGGACTCGCTCGCGGCGAAGGGCACGAGATTGCCGATCGCGACACTCTCGAGCGATTCCTTCACGAGCGGCCGGGCTCCGAAGACGACCAGCCTGGCCTTCTTCGAGCGCAAGGCGCGAGCCGTCATGATCAGCAGGCGGATCCCCATCGAGGAGACGAATTCGACGCCCGCCAGGTCGATGATCGCGTGTTTGGCGGCGGGGACGACGCTCGCCGTGAAGCTCAACTCGATCTGCGCGACACCGGTCGCGTCCAGGCGACCCTGCAGGGCGAGCTTGTTGGCGGATCCGAGATCGATCACCTGAAATTCCATGGCGATCCATGCTAACACAAGCGGACCCGGTCAGAGCGAAGCGCGTCGAACGGAAACGCACGCGGCGCGTGCTCGCGGCGCGTCGGTGCGTCGCGGACGGCGCACCGGCAACTCGACGGCAGAACGGAATCGAGAGGACGACGTCGCACGGCGTCGAGCATGGGACGAAGACGATGCGCAGGGAGCGGAGCATGGGGTCCAGGCTGGCGATGATCGCGATGGGGATCGCGACGATGCTCGTGATCGGAGCGGCGGGCTCGGTTCTCGCGCCGGCGCGGGCAAGGGCGGAGGAGAAGGGCATCGGGCTCGTCAAGAAGACCTCGGGCGAGGTGGTGATCGAGCGCGGCGACGAGAGGCTCGCGGCGGCCGTCGGGATGTCCGTGTTCCAGAAGGATCGCATCGTGACGGGGCGAGATGGGGCGATCGGGCTCACGCTTGCCGACAACGCCATGCTGTCGGCGGGGCCCGACTCGGTCCTCGAGCTCGAGACGTTCCGCTTCGATCCCCGGACCCACGCGGGTCAGCTCGAGGTGTCGCTCGAGTCCGGGACGCTGTCCGCGATCGCGGGCAAGCTGGTCGAGGCGAATCCCGAGTCGATGAAGGTCCGAACGCCCGCGGCGGTGCTCGGGGTGCGCGGGACGGAGTTCGCGGTCCGCGTCGAGGAGTCGGCGTGGTCGCGCTTCTGGAAGTCGCTCCGCTTCGGCTCGACCGGAGGCGGGCGGGACGGCATGGATCCGGGGACCGCCGCGTCCGGCTCGGTGGAGTAGCGCAGCGTGCGGATTCGAATCCTGATCGCGGTGATCGCGATGGGGCTGCTCGCCGGGTGTGCCTCGACGAAGGAGTGGTACGTCGTGATGCCCGAGCCGGACGGGCGCGTCGGCACCGTCGTCGTGACACGCGACGGCCGCGAGACGGTCCTGCACGGCGACTACAGCGCGACGGCGACGGGCTCCGAGGAGGTGGCGCGCGCCGAGCCGACGGTGGTCCAGCAGATCTTCGCGGCGGCGCTCGCGGCGGCGCCGGTTCGCCCGGCGACGTACACGCTCTTCTTTCGAGGCGACTCCGATCGGATGACGGGCCAGTCGCAGGCGGAGCTCCCCGGGATCGCGAGCGAGATCACGAGTCGGCCGGCGCCGGAGGTGACCCTCGTCGGCCATGCGGATACGACGGAGTCCCCGGCCTACAACGACGCGCTCTCGATGCGCCGTGCGGAGCGGGTCCGCTCCGAGCTCGAGAAGCTCGGCGTCGCCGCGGCCAGCATCACGGTCCTCGGGCGCGGGGAGCGGCAGCTGCTCGTTCCGACGCCCGACGAGCGCCACGAGCCCCGCAATCGCCGCGTCGAGATCGAGGTCCGTTAGGCGGCGCGAGCGATCAGTTCGGGCGGCAGCGCACGACGAGGATCGTCACGTCGTCGGAGGCCTCGCTGCCGGCCGCGAAGCGCGCGACGGCGCGGACGATCGAGAGCAGCACGTCCCCCGACCGGAGGGTCGGGCGGATCTCGGCGAGCGTTGCGGCGAGGCGCTCGGGGCCGAAGGGCGCCTGCTCGGGGTCGGTGGCCTCCGAGACGCCGTCGCTCACGACACAGAGGAACTCGTCCGGCGCGAGGTGGTAGCGGGCCGTCGGGTAGTCGGCGTCTTCGACGAGCCCGAAGGGCAGTCCGGATTCGCCTTCGAGACGGCGAGGCGGCTGGCCCGGGGCGACGACGTAGGGCTTTTCGTGTCCCGCGTTCGCATGCCAGAGCTCTCCGGTCCGCAGGTCCAGGATTCCCGCGAAGACCGTCACGAAGAGCATCTCCGGATTGTCCCGCGCGATCTCGCGGTTGACCTCGCGCATCAGCCGGCCGAGATCCTCGCCGTCGCGGAGCGCCACGCTCTTGCAGAGCGTCTTGCTGGTCGCCATGAAGAGGCTCGCGGGAACGCCCTTGCCGCAGACGTCGCCGAGCAGCAGGAACGCGCGGTGCTCGTCGAGCATGAAGCAGTCGTAGAGATCGCCACCGACCTCCCGCGCGGACTCCATGCGCGCCGCGATGTCGATCCGGGGATCGCCGGCGAAGGTCGTGCCGAGGTCCGGGAGCAGGCCGAGCTGGATGCGGCGCGCGGCCGCCATCTCGCCGGCGAGGCGGGCCGCGGCCTCCCGCTGGCGGTGGAGCGAGGCCTCGAGGGCGCGGCGGCGGACCTGCTCGCGGAGGAGCTCGTGGATCAACAGGCCGCCGAGCAGGGCGACGAGCAGCAGGGACGAGGTCGCTGGATCGAACAGGATCGCGTGATTCGAGTAGAGGCCGAGGCCGAGCAGGAAGAGCGACGCGGTGCTCGCGAGGGCCGCGCCGATCGCGAGCATCGAATGCAGGCTCGCGAGACCGAAGATCAGGGCGATTCCGATCGCCGCCGTCGCCCCGACCTCGGCCCAGGGGGCCCAGGCGGGGCGCAGGATCGTGGTGCCGTCGAAGATCGACTCGATCAGCTGGGCGTGCATGTCGACGCCCGGGACTCTTTCGCCGAGGGCGTTCACCGGAAAGTCGACGAGCCCGAGCCCCGAGACCCCGACCAGCACGAGCCGCTTCTCGAGCAGGCTCGGATCGATGCTGCCGTCGAGCACGCGGGTCGCGGAGACGTAGCGACTCGCGTCGTGGCGTCCATAATGGATCCAGACGCTGCCGTCCGCCTGGGTCGGCACGAAGAGATCGCCGATCGCGACGCCGTCGATCCGCCAGGCGGAGCGGTGGACGGAGAAGGTGGGGCTGCCGGAGGCGAGGCGCAGCAGCTCGATCGCCATGGTCGGGACGACGGTGTCCCCGATCGTCGCGACGAGCGGAATGCGGCGAACGACGCCGGAGCCGCCGTCGCCGTCGCCGTTGATCATCGCGTGGCCCCGCGCCGCACGCTGGAGGGATTCGAGGCTCCCCAGCGCCCCCGCGAAATGTCGCATCAGCGGAGCCGGATCCCCGCCGACCGTGAGCACCGGCGCGGCGAGCACGCCGCCCCGATCGCCGCCCGCGTCGACCTCGCTCGTGCCGGCGATCGCGAGCGCGATCCGCCCGCGCTCGAGCACCTGCGCGAGCCGTTCGTCGTTGCTCGGCATCGCACAGACCTGCTCGATGAGCTCGGCGGACATCTCGGGCACGAGCCGGGCCGCGTCGCACGGGGAGCCCCGGTCGCTCTCGGGCATCAGGATGTCGAGCCCGATGGCGGCGGGCTGTCGATCGTGGATCGCGGCGATCAGCTGCGCGAGCAGGCTGCGCGGCCAGGGCCATTGCCCGAAGCGCTCGAGGCTCGCCTCGTCGATGTCGACGATCAGGACGGGCGAAGACGGGCGCGAACGCGGCACGATGCGTTGGAAGCGGTCGAAGACGAAGGCGCGGGCCTGCTCCTGGAAGGGGATCGCCTCGAGGCCCTGGAGGAGCACCATCAGCGCGAGCACGCCGAGCGCGATGGCGCGCCCGCGGCCGGACGGCGCTGCGGTCGGCGCCTGCTTCGACGCCGCGGAAGGCTCGGCCGGCTGGCCCTGCTCCAATCCGGTCCGCTCTCCGGTCATTCGCGCGACATTCGTCGTCACCGATACCGGACATAGCACGCTCGGCCGGATCGGGCCCCCCTCCGCCTCGCTCGATCCCCGAGCGGGGACCCCGGACGGCCGCGGCCGCCATCGAACGCCCGGCGTATAGTCCGGATCCACGGTGGCCTCGGCGAGCCTCGGTCCGCGAATCCGAAGCGACCGCTCGCGCGGGGTCGGGGAGGGGCGTTCGGGTGACCGGGTTCGAGGTGGACGTCGCGTCCTACGCAGCCGAAGGCTGGGTCGTCGTCCGGTCGCTCGTGGACGCCGAGACGGTGGCGGCCCTCCAGCAGGCGACGGACGAGCTCGAGGCCGTCGCTGCCGGCTTCGTCCGGGATACCGCAGTAGGCCGGGTGTACTTCGAGGTGCAGAGCGCGAGCGGGCGCAAGCACGAGCCGGCCGTCTTTCCCGGCGCCCTGCGCAAGATCACATCGCCTTCGCGGGCGAGGCCGGCGTTTCGCGCGTTACGCCAGAACGCGCGCATCGTCGAGATCGCCGCGGCGCTCGGCGTCGCTTCGGCCCGCTGTGTCGTGGATCAGGTGAATCCGAAGCTCCCGATCCACGGCACGGGATTTCCGTTTCACCAGGACGCCGTGTTCCTGTACGGCGTCGCGCTGCGCGACCTCGAAGCGTTCGGCGGCGTCAACGTCGTCATCGCTCTCGACGCGGCCGACGCGGACAACGGCGGCTTCACGGTCCTCGGCGCGACGCATACGAGCGGCGTCGTTCCCGGGCAGTACCGCTACGACGCGTCGCAGACTCTCGATCGACTCTTCGATACGTCCCGTCGCGCGGTGCCCGCGCTCGCGCCCGGCGACGCGGTCTTCTTCTCGCCGTGGCTGGCCCATGGGAGCGGACCGAATCCCTCCGAGCGGCGGCGGAGACTCGCGACGTTGTGGTTCGTCGGATCGGCGCCGTGATCGAAAGGCGCGCGAGAACGAGCCCACGAGCGGGGCTCGCCCCGGACGTCCGGTGCGGCGCCGCTCCTCGAAGGTCGGAGGCGGCCGGGTCGCGTCAGGCCATCCCGCCGCCGGGACGGCGGTGGCGCGCGTAGAGGTCGTCGCGCCAGGCGATCAGGCCCGCATAGCGCGACTCGAGCTCGGGGACGTTCATGCCGGCGGGCCCGAGGCCGGCCATGCGCACGATGTAGCGCGGGTCGACGGGCTGGACCTGCTGGAGCGTGAGGGCCATGGCGACGTCCGCATAGGTGAAGGTGTCGTCCAGCAGGTAGCGCCGCCCGGCCAGGGCCCGCTCGAGGGCGTCGAGCTCGGTCGTCAGCACGTCCTCCGGCGAGCGGTCGCCCTCGATCGAATACCGGGCCATGAACGAACGCAGGCGCTGCCGTCCGATCGGCAGGAAGAGGGGCTTCAGGGCCTCCGGGATGCGATCGGGCAGGGCGGCGATCGCGAGCTCCCGGGTATTCGCCCAGCTCCGCATCAGGATCGCGCGGCCCGCGGCGAGGGCGGCCTCGCTCCGGCGATTCCAGTCGGCGATCGTCTCGAGTCGGTCCCCTGGGAAGAGCGGCGCGCCGCCTCCGATCGACTCGGCGTGGCGCGCGATGTCGAAGGAGTCGGTGAGCCAGCGATCGCCGTCGCGCAGGACCGGGACGGTCAGGCGGCCGAAGGGCAGGCGCATCTGCCATCGCAACACGTACTCGCCGACGATCGGCTCGTAGGCGAGCTCGCGATAGTCGCAGCGGTGGTGGTCGAGGGCCCAGCGGGCCTTCTCCGACCAGGGCGAGAACGCGATTGCGGTCAATTCGAGCATCGGGATCCTTTGCGCCGAGACTCTACCGCGCCCGACGCCGCTCCATCGAGTAGAATGCGCGCGCTCTTTGCGCCGAGCCGTCCGCGCTCGGCGGCCGAATCCAGGGAGGACCCATGCCCGTACCGCTCGACGAGTATCCGATCCATCAGGGTCCCGAGTCGATGAAACGCTTCCTGACCAGCGATCGAAACGTCTACGACCGCTGCATCATGCACGCCCTCGACCGCACGGGCGAGCATCAGCTTGCCGCCGGGCTCGGGGTCTATCCGGGTGTCGGCGTGATCGACTGCTATGTGGCCATCCGACAGGGGCGGAGGCTCTCTTCGCTCCGGACCTCCGGATCGCTCGCCGACGACCGGATGCAGCAGCGGATCGGGCCGATGTCGATCGACGTCGTGAAGGGGCTCGAGACCGTCGCCTTCCGCTGCGAAGGGGCGGCGCACGGCATCGAGGTGGACCTCACCTGGCAGGCGGCAGTGCCGGCCACCGACGAGCCGCGCCACATCCGCCGCCAGGGCGAGATCACGATCCTCGACGCGTTCCGCTTCGTGCAGGCGGCCGACGTCACCGGGCGCGTGCGGATCGACGGGCGAACGATCGACGCCGCGGACTGGGTCGGCGTCCGCGATCGCTCCTGGGGGATCCGGCCGGTCGGCAATGCGACGAGCCCGCAGCGCCCGTTCGGCGACCACGCGATGTGGTGGTGCTGGATTCCGCTGCGCTTCGAGGACTTCGCGCTCATGTTCGTCCTCGAGGAGGAGCCCGACGGACACCGCACGATCAACCACGCCATCCGGATCCGACCCGACGGTCGGATCGAGCAGCTCGGCTGGCCCGAGGTCGAGATCGAGTACGCGCGCGGCACCCGCTATCCGGTGCGCGCCCGGATCGGGGTCAAGGAGCGAGGCGGCCGAAAGCTCGAGCTCGACGTCGCGCCGCTCGGGCCGATGCCGCTCGGCGTCGGCCTCGGCTACGGCCCGGAGGACGACGGCTGGAACCACGGGCGCTGGATGGGCGAGCAGTGGATCCAGCGGGTCGACCACGACCTCGACGCGGAGGCGACGCGTCAGCGCGTCGCCTGGACGATGATCGACCATGCCGCCCGCGCGAGCTTCGACGGTCAGACCGGCTACGGCATCTTCGAGCACGTCTGCGTGGGTCGGCACGACCCGTCCGGCTTTCCGGACCTGATGACGATGGCCTGAGCGCGGGATCTCCGGAGCGTCCGATCGCCGCGGGGCGACACGGGCTGGATCAACGACCGAAGGAGGGATCGGCATGAAGTTCGATCGAAGCGAAGTCGAAGCGGCCTATCAGAATTTCGTGCGCGTCGGCGATTCCGGCGACTGGAATGCCTGGGCGGATCTGCACAGCGAGGACGGCGTCTGGCTCGAGCACCATCTGGGGCGATTCGAGGGCCGCGAGGCGATTCGCAAGGCGATCCTCGAGGTGATGAAGCCCGTGCCGATGATGGTCTTCCCGGTCGAGTGGCACGTGATCGAGGGCAACCGGGTCGTCTACTACCCCTGGCAGGTCATGCCGGATCCGAAAGGGGGCGGCGCCGACTATCGCTTCGGTTGCGTCACGATCCTCGAGTACGCCGGCAACGGCCTCTTCTCGTACCAGGAAGATCTCTACAACCCGCGCGAAGGGCAGGACGTGATCAAGCGCTGGATCGAAGCCGGCGGCAAGCTCGCCAAGGCCTGATCCCGGCGAACGGCGAGCGCACGACGATCCCGCCGCGCTCAGTCGCGCGGCGCGAGCTCGAAGAGCCAGAGGTATCCGGAATCGAGCGCATCCCGGGGAACCGGTTCGCCGCTTCCGTATTTCCGGCCCAGCTCCGCCAGCACCGGGTCGACGTCCGGTCCGTCCACGATGCGACGAAGGCTCCGCTCGTAGAGCTTTCCGTCGACGCGCAGCAGCGCGTTCGGATTCGACGCGACGTCATGGGGCCAATGCTTCCAGAGCCGGCCCCACCACGTCGTCATGTAGCCCGACGGAATGAAGAGCCGACCCGCGTGGACCATCACGAAGGTGGTTCGCGAGCGCGCGGGCTCCTCGAGCTGGAACTCGACCGTCGGCCGGTCGGCGAGGAACGACCAGTCGGGCTCGGGCCCCTGATGGAGCGCTCCGGTTCGGAAAGGGCCCCCGGCCACGATCTCGATCGGACCGTCGGCGAACCGGGCCCCGACGAAGACGAGGGCGACGACGAGGATCACGAGCCCCGCGACGCCTCCCAGGATCTTGATGGCCGACTTCATCGGGATCTCCTCATGACGCGGATCGTATGGGTTGCTCGACGGCCCTCTGCGGCGAACGAGCGCGGGCCGACCTAACGCCGATCCGCGGCCGGGATGTCCTTCGCCTTGATGACCTTGAAGGTCGCCTCCATCTTCGGATCCGCGAGCAGCGTCCGGACCAGGATCTGTCCGTGGGCATAGCCCTGGGTGCTGATCCAGTTCTTCGTGCCGGGATCGCCATCGGCGGCGTAGATGCGGAATCCGCCGTCGGCGTCCTTGACGACCTGGCGGTTCGAGATGCCGACCTTGTGATGGCGATAGTCGCCGCTCTCGAGGTAGCGGGTCAGGATCTGGAGGTTCCAGTAGCGGCACGGAACGTCGCTACCCGTCACGACGATCACCTCGTCGGGGGCCAGCTTGAAGGTGCCGCCGATGTACTGGATGCCGGGGCCGGGCAGGTTGTTGCGGACGAGCTTCGGGTCGATCATCGCCGCGAGCTCCTGCGGCGTGTACTGCTCGGAGGAATCGTCGTCGAGAATGATCTCGCCGTCCTGGATCCGCGTCATGCTGCCCTTGCGCTCGCTGGTCCCGCCTTCGCCGGCGCCCTGGTACTCGATGCGATTGAGCCCGATGAAGATCGAGAGGCCGAGCGAGACGTTCGTTGCGTCGTCGACGAAATCGACGACGCGTTTCAGGCCGGCTTCGAGCTGCGCTTCGTCGTAGGGAGCCGGCGCGGAGACCTCCGAGAGGCATTCGAGCTGCATCGCCATGGCGCGCTTGCGGCCCTCGTCGACGGCGTTCGCGAAGTCGTCGAAGTACTCGCGCGTGAACAGGATCGGACGGCGGCCCTTGAGGGCGATCCAGTTGCGGACGCCGTCGGGGCGCTTCTCGGAGAGGTAGATCTCGGCGATCTTCTCGCCGAAGACGTCGTCCCAGACGATGTCCGTGTCGATCAGATGGTCGACGATGTAGTAGGTGTCGTTCTCGTCGTAGGCGTAGATCGTCGCGGAGAAGAAGAGCTCGTCGCCCCGGCGGAGCGAGTACTTGTAGAC
>JBIPOQ010000011.1:0-18912 GCA_044379055.1 Myxococcota bacterium | reverse complement strand
CGTCGTGAACGTCGCCTCGAAATGCGGGCTCACGCCCCAGTACACGGGCCTCGAGAAGCTCCACGAGAGCTACCGCGACAAGGGCTTCGCCGTCGTCGGCTTCCCGGCCAACGACTTCGGCGCCCAGGAGCCCGGCACGAACGCCGAGATCCAGCAGTTCTGCACGACGAATTTCGGCGTCCAGTTCCCGATGTACTCGAAGATCCAGGTGACCGGCGACGGCAAGCACCCGCTCTATCGCCATCTGACGACTGCCCAGCCCAAGACCGCGAACCGCGACGCGATGGAGACCCAGCTGAAGGGCTACGGCATGACGCCGACGAGCGCGCCCGAGGTCCTCTGGAACTTCGAGAAGTTCCTCGTCGACCGCAGCGGCCGCGTCGTCGGCCGCTTCGCGCCGGACACGAGCCCCGACGCCGCGCCCCTGGTGCAGGCGATCGAGCAGGCGCTCGCGAAGGCCTGAGTCCTGGAGGCACCGGGCCCAGGAAGCCCTGGGCCCGGCTTCTGGGCCGTTGGACCCGGGGCCTAATAGAGTCCCGCGTCGGTGCCGCCATCGACCGGGAGCGCGACGCCGGTCAGGTAGTTGGCGGGCTCCGAGCAGAGAAAGGCCGCGACCTTTCCGAAATCGCTCGGCTGCCCGCCGCGCCCGGCCGGCAGACCCGCGAGATAACGGTCCATCCCGTCGCCGACGAGGGTCTCGAGTCGCTTCGTGACCTGATTGCTCGGCAGGATCGAGTTGACCGTGACGCCGTCGGCGATCACCTCGCGGGCCAGGGTCTTGAGATAGGCGGTGAGACCGGCCCGGGACGTGTTCGAGTAGACCATATTGGCGAGGGGCGCGCGCACGCCGCCCGACGTGATCGCGAGGATCCGGCCCCAGCGCTGGGCGCGCATCCCGGGCAGGAACCCCTGGCAGAGCTCGACCATCGCGAGCAGGCAGCGATCGAGGGCCGCGCGCAGGGCGGGCAGATCCGCGGCATGGGCCGGCCCCGGCGGAGGCCCCCCAACGTTCGCGACGACGATGTCGACGCGACCCAGGCGCGCCTCGGCGGCGTCGATCAGACTCCGAGCGCCCTCGACGGTGCTCAGATCCGCCGCGACGCCCTCGACCGCGGCGCCGGCGACCTGTCGACGGATCGACTCGACCGCGGCGGCGACGCGACCCGCTTCGCGACCCGAGAGGCAGATGCGAACGCCCTCTTCCGCGAGGGCGCGGGCGGTCGCGTAGCCGAGCCCCTCGGTGGACGCGCCGACGACGGCGGTCCGACCTGCGATGCCGAGCTCCATGTCCTCTCCTTTCGACGCGACGCGGGAATGCTCCGTCGACTAACGCCGCGGCTGGAGCGTGTCGGCGACCAGGCCGTGGTGGCCCCAATCGTCGCCGCCGGCGAACTGGCGCTCGCTCCAATCGTCGCCGCAGAGGACGCCGTCCCAGCCGAGCTCGACGTCGAAGCCCGACGGGCCCTGCATGTAGAACGAGACGATGCCGTCGTTGCGGTGGCGCCCGAGGCCCGAGCTGATCGGCACGCCGGCATTGCGCGCGCGGTCGAGGGCACGGCCGACGCCGTCGAGGCTCGTCGTCTCGAACATCAGGTGCTGAAGGCCCGAAGGCGGGCCGATCTGGAGCAGCGCGAGGCTGTGATGGCGCGGGGTGCAGCGCAGGAAATGGATCCCGCGATTCTCGGGACCGAAGACCATGTAGTCGCTGCGCTGGAAGCCGAGGGCGCCGCGGTAGAACGCGAGGGCCTCTTCGATGTCGGCCACGAAGAGCACGGCATGACCCATGCCCAGCGGGCCGGTCAAGAACTCGATGTCTGTCGGGGAGACGAAGGGCGCGTCGATCGTGGCGCCCTGGAAGAGCTCGAGCCGGTGACCGAAGGGATCCTGCACGACGGCGAGGCGCTCGACGCCGCGGGCGTCGCGCTCGGCGGGCGTGCCGTCCCGAACCTGGATCTTGTGATCGACGAGGCGCTCGAGCTGTCGATCGAGGTCGCGCTCGGAGCGGAGCTCCCAGCCGAGATAGGCGAGCCCCGGCGTCGCTCCGGGGTGGACGGCGAGGCGCCACTGGCGCCGATCGAGCTTGAGGAAGCAGCTGCCGTCCTCGGCGAGGCCCCCGGCATCGGGGCTCGGGAGCGCGATGCCGTGCGGCCGCGGACCGGGGACGATCTCGGCGGGCACGAAGCCGCAGACCCGCGTCGCGAAGTCGCGCCAGGCGACGGGATCCGGCGCGACGACCCCCACATAACCCAGGCCGTGCCAACCCCGATCGTCGTCGCTCATCGCACATCCCTCCCGGCGCGAGCGTACCCCTCTCCCGCGGCGCTCGGCAGGGGTTGCTTCTCGACCGGATCGCTCCATTCTCTGGCCCGAAGGGCCGACCGAACCGCATGAGCCAACCCGAGATCTTCGCAGGCCCCCGCCGCCGCACGGCCCAGATCACCCTCGCGATCCTGGTCGTCGTCAACGTGATGAGCCAGCTCGACCGGCAGATCATGAACGTACTGCTGCCGAAGGTCCAGCAGGACCTGCTGCTCTCCGACGCCCAGTCAGGGCTGCTGGTCGGCTTCGCCTTCGCGGTCTGTTATTCGCTCGCCGGCCTGCCGCTCGCGCGCTTCGCGGATCGGGGGAGCCGGAGCCGGCTGATCGCCGTCGCCCTCGCGGTCTGGAGCGGAATGACGGCGGCGTGCGGGCTCGCCCGGAACTTCGTCGAGCTCTTCCTGGCGCGGATCGGCGTCGGGCTCGGCGAGGCGGGCTGTGCGCCGGCCTCTCATTCGCTGATCTCGGATCATTTTCCCCGCGCCCATCGCGGACGCGCCCTCGCGACCTATCAGCTCGGCGTTCCGATCGGGATCCTGATCGGCTCCGTCGTCGGCGGAAGCCTCTCGGACCATTTCGCCTGGCGCTCGGTCTTCTTCATCTTCGGGCTGCCGGGTCTCGCGCTCGCCGCCTTCACCGCCTTCGCCCTGCGCGAGCCCCCGCGCGGCGGCTTCGACGGCCACGCCGATCCCGGCGTCGAGCCGATCGGCGAGATCCTGCGCTTCTTCGGCCGGCGGCCCGCGATGCGTCAGATCCTCGTCGCGGCGACGCTCCATACCCTCGCCGTCGGCGCCCAGGTCACCTTCAACTTCACGTTCCTGACCCGCAGCCACGACCTCTCGGGCACCGAGGCGGGCGTCGTGATCGGCCTCCTGACGGGCGTGTTCGGCGGCATCGGGACCTACCTCGGCGGCTGGCTCGGCGACCGCTTCGGCGCCCGGGATCCGCGCTGGTATCTCTGGTGGCTCGCCCTCGGCGCCCTCGCCTCGATCCCCTTCTCGATCACGGCCTACCTCGTCGACTCCCCGACCCTCGCGGTCGTTGCGTTGTCGGTCAGCGTGATCGGCAGCTATTTCTACACCGGCGCCTGCCACGTCGTCGCCCAGTCCCTCGCCCGCCCCCGGATGCGCGCGATCACCGCCTCGATCATGCTCTTCTCGATGAACCTGCTCGGCTACGGCCTCGGCCCGCCCATCGCCGGGGCCATCAGCGACGCGCTCGGGGGCGACGACGCGCTCCGCTACGCCCTCGCCCTGATGAACGCGGTGCTGCTCTGGGCCTGCCTCCACTACTGGCTCGCCTCGCGCACCTATCGAGAGGATCTGATCGCCGAGGCGGAGATCGCTCCTCTACCCCGGGACCCGGGCCCCGCCAGGGCCTAGAATCCGACGCGGTGCGCCGGACCGCGTCCGGATCGCATCGCACGACATCGCTCCCCTTCGCATCGGATCGCACGAGGCCCCATGGCGACATCGACACTGCTTTCGTCCCCCGAGATCGACCGTTTCCTCGCCGAAACCGTCGTCCCCCTGCGCCTCGCCTGTCTCGATCGGGAGGGTGGGCCCCACGTCCTCTCGCTCTGGTACCTCTGGCAGGACGATGCGATCTGGCTGGCGACCCGGCCGGACGCCTGGGTCGTCGAGCGCCTCCGTGCCGATCCGCGCTGTGGCTTCGAGATCGCGGGCGATGCCCCGCCCTACCGCGGGCTTCGAGGCAAGGGTCGCGCCGAGCTCCTGCCCGAGCGAGGAGAAGCCATGCTCGGCGCGCTGATCGATCGCTATCTCGGCGGACGCCAGAGCCGCTTCGCGCGCTGGCTCCTCGAGCGCGGCCGGGACGAGATGGCGATCCGGATCGTGCCGACCCGGACCTCGACCTGGGACTACTCGAGGCGCATGTCTTGATCCTGCTCACCGGCGCGACGGGCTATGTCGGCGGTCGGTTGCTGCGGCGTCTCGAGGCCGAGGGCCGGGCGCTGCGCTGCCTCGTCCGGCGCCCGGAGCAGTTCCACGGCCGCACCGCCGCCACGACCGAGATCGCCCCCGGCGACGCGACCGATCGCGAAGCCGTCGCCCGCGCGCTCGCCGGCGTCGACGTCGCCTACTACCTGGTGCATTCGATGGGGGCACCCGACGATTTCGAGATCCGCGATCGCCTCGCGGCCTCGATCTTCGCGAGCGAGGCGGCCCGCGCGGGTGTGAAACGAATCGTCTACCTCGGCGGGCTCGGCGACGCGTCGGTCGAGCTCTCGGCCCATCTGCGCAGCCGCCACGAGGTCGGGCGGATCCTCGCGGACTCCGGCGTTCCGACGATCGAGCTGCGGGCCTCGATCGTGATCGGCTCGGGCAGTCTCTCCTTCGAGCTGATCCGCTCCCTCGTCGAACGCCTGCCGGCGATGATCACGCCGCGCTGGGTCGGGGTCCTCGCCCAGCCGATCGCGATCGACGACGTACTCGAGTACCTCGTCGCGGCGGGCACGATGCCGCTCCCCGCGAGCCGTGTCTACGAGATCGGTGGACCGGACCAGGTCTCCTACGGCGACCTCATGCGCGAGTACGCGCGACAGCGCGGGCTGCATCGGCTGATGATCTCGGTCCCGGTCCTGACGCCGCGACTCTCGAGCCTCTGGCTCCGCATCGTCACGCCGATCTACGCCGAGGTCGGCCGCAAGCTGATCGACAGCATCCGGCATCCCACCTGCGTCGAGGACGAGTCCGCGCTCCGCGATTTTCCGATCCGGCCCCTCGGCGTCCGCGACGCGATCGCCCGGGCGCTCCAGAACGAGGATCGGGAGTTCGCCGAGACGCGCTGGTCCGACGCCCTGTCCGCCGCCGCGCCGACGGCCGGCTGGGGCGGACGGAGCTTCGGCAACCGACTGGTCGACTCCCGCGTCGTCGACGTCGACGCGACGCCGACCGCAGCCTTCGCCCCCGTTCGCCGGATCGGGGGCGACACGGGCTGGTATGCCTTCGACGGTCTCTGGCGGCTCCGCGGTCTGCTCGACCTCCTCGTCGGCGGCGTCGGGCTGCGCCGGGGTCGTCGGGATCCGGAGCGACTCGTGGCGGGCGATGTCCTCGATTGGTGGCGGGTCGAGGCGTACGAGCCCGACCGGAAGCTTCGCCTCGTCGCAGAGATGAAGCTTCCGGGGCGCGCCTGGCTCGAATTCGAGGTGGAGCCGAGGGACGGAGGTAGCCGCATCCGCCAGACCGCGACCTTCCATCCGGCCGGTCTGCTGGGCCTGGCCTACTGGTACGGCATCTACCCGCTCCACGCGATCGTCTTCGCGGGCATGATCCGCGGCCTCGCGCGCCACGCCGAGGCGCCGGTTGCGTCGCATCGATCCCGACCCGGCCCGTCCTGAGGAGCGAGCCTTCAGGCGCCGGCGCCCCGCCGCTCGAAGACCTTCTTCGCCACGTTCATGCCGTCGATCGCCCGGGGAAAGCCGCCGTAGACCGCGAGGGTGACGAGCATCTCCTCGATCTCCGCCCGGGCGACGCCGTGATTCAGCGCGCCCTGGAGATGGATCTCGAGCTCGTGGACCATGTTGGTCGCCGCGAGGACCGAGATCACGACGAGGCTGCGATCCCGGCGCGAGAGCGCCGGACGCATCCAGACGTCGCCGAAGGCGTAGTCCATCACGAGCTCGCCCATCGCGCCCTGGGAGGCGAGGATCTGCTGCTCGGTCGTCTTCGGATCGAGATCCGGAAGCCCGAGCAGCGTCTTCAGGAGATCGAGACCGTCGGCGCGGCGACGCGCGGGATCCTTCGCTTCGAGGGGCGCCGGCGGGTTCTTTCGCCGGCTCCCGCCCTCGCGCTGCGCGAGGACCTCGTTCGCGATCCCGGCGCCGGCGAGCGCGAAGGGGAGTCCCGCGTAGGCGCCGATCTGCACGAAGATCTCGTCGACCTCCTCGGCCCGCAGGCCGTGGTTCAGGCCGCCGGCCACGTGCGCGCGGAGCTCGACCTCGCGCCCGAGCGCCGTCAGGAACGAGATGACGACGAGACTCCGATCCCGCCGTGAGAGCGCGGTCCGGGCCCAGACCTCCCCCGCCCCGACGCGCAGCGCGATCTGTCCGACGGCGCCCAGGCTCTCGAAGAAGGCCGCCATGCCCTCCGCCGCTTCGGCGGATCCACCGAGCGTGCGCAGGACGTCGAGTCCCCGGCTCGTCCGCGTCTTCACGTCTTCACTCACGCCGTCTCTCCTCCCGTCGAGGGGCGCCCGCGTTCTTCGGGCCCCCGGCCTCCCCGGTCTCGGTCCGCTCCGACGCTAGGCCGCGCTGCGCACCGGAAGTCGGTGGATCGCCGAGACGTGCAGGTTCGGCACCCGCTCCGCTGGCCCGGCGAGCGCCATCTTCGGCAGCACCGGAATCAGCGCCCGCAGCGCCGCGCGCAGCTCCCAGCGCGCGAGGTTCGCGCCGAGACAGAAATGCGCGCCGTAGCCACCGAAGGCCAGATGGCGATTCGGATCGCGGGTGATGTCGAAGACGTAGGGATCCCGGAAGACCGCCTCGTCGCGATTCGCCGACGGATACCACATCCCGACGTCCTCACCGGCCTTGATCTTCACCCCTGCGAGCTCGAAATCGGCGACCGCGGTCCGCGCGAACTGCAGCACCGGCGAGGTCCAGCGCAGGATCTCCTCCGCCGCGGAGACGACGAGCTCCGGATGCCGGCAGAGCAGATCCCGCTGGGCCGGGTTCTGAAGCAGCGCATGCACGCCCCCGGAGATCGCGTTCTGGGTCGTCTCGTTGCCCGCGGCGAGGACGACGAAGAGAAAGCCCTGGAGCTGCTGCTCGGTGAGCCGCTCTCCGTAGAGCTTCGAATGGATCAGCTGGGTCGAGAGATCGTCGCCGTGGGGCCCGCGTGCCTCGCGGTCCTGGATCAGGCGGACCATGTACGCGGTCATCTCGTCGACGGCGCGGGAGACGCCCGTGTTGCGGTCTTCGCCCGGGAGGAAGAAGCCCGGCTCGGGCGCGCCGATCATGACGTTGGTCAGCTGCTTGAGGCGCCGCCAATCGCCGGGCGGGAGCCCCATCATCTCCCCGATCGCCGCGAGCGGCAGCTTCTCGGCGAAGCCCTTCACGAAATCGCAGACCTCGCCCCGTCGCCCCGCGGCGTCGAGCTCGTGCTCGAGCTCCCGGGCGAACTGACTGGACAGCTCCTCGAAATGCCGCTCGAGAGTGCGCAGCGCCGCCGGCGTGAAGCGCTTCGCGATGAGGAGGCGGAAATCGCGGTGGCGCGGATCGTCCATGAAGATGAAGTCCGCCGGCTCCTCGGGATCCCAGCCCCGCGCCGCGATCCGCGCCTGGGTCGAGAGGCGCTGACGCAGGTCGTCGTCGCGATCGAAGATGCGCAGGCGACGGCTGTTGACGAAGACCTCCGAGTGTTTGGAGATCGTGAGCACGTCGGCGTGGCGGGTCACGGCCCAGAACGGATCGACGTTCTCGCGCTCGTACCAGAAGACCGGCGCCTCACGCCGCAGGAGGTCCCATTCCGCGAAGGGATAGCCGCGCGTGACGTAGAGGTCCTTGCTGTGGATGTCGATCGTGTCGAGACTGAGCGCGGTCATGCGTCTCCTTTCCAGTCGTCTCGCTCGGGGTCGGAGGGTCCGCGCCCGCGTCAGGCGCGATTGAAGCCCGGCATGTAGCAGCCCGCCGCGGCGCCTCCGTCGACCGGCAGATCGATGCCCGTCACGTTCTCGCTCGCGTCGGAGATCAGGTAGGCGACGGCATTGGCGATCGCCGAGAAGGGCGTGTCGCCCGGGATGCCGCGATTGGTCAGGTAGAAATCGGTATCTCGCGTCATGTCGGCCAGCTTGTCGGCCCAGGGCAGGAACATCTCGCCGTTGCCGCCGGCCGGGCAGACCGTGTTGACGCGGATCCCGGCGCGGCCGAGCTCCATGGCGTTCGATTTCGCGAGCCCGCGCAGACCCCATTTCGCGGCGGCGTAGGCGCAGATCCCGTTCATCCCGATCATGCCGTCGATCGAGCCGATGTGGACGATCGCGCCCTTGCCCTGTCGCTTCATGATCGGGACGACCGCGCGCGTCCCGAGGAAGGGACCGATCAGGTTGACGTCCTGGATGCGGCGGAAGATCTCGGGCGGCGTCTCCTCGATCGAGCCGATGTGGAGCGCCGCCGCGTTGTTCACCAGCGCATCGATCCGGCCTTCGCGCGCCTCGGTCTCGCGCACGACCCGCGCCCAGTCCTCTTCGCGCGCGACGTCGAGCTTCTCGAAACGCGCCGTCGCGCCGATTCCCTTCGCCACCGCCTGGCCCGCCTCGACCAGCACGTCCCCGATCACGATCCGCGCCCCGAGCCCCGCGAGTCCCTCGGCGATCCCCCGACCGACGCCGCGCGAGCCCCCGGTCACGATCACCACCCGATCCTGCAAGTCGATCATCGGCGCGTCCTCCTCGATGCGCTCGACGCTAGCAGGACGTTCGCGGGCCGCCCCTGCCCGCTCGCCCGCCCCGCAAATCGGGTTACCCTCGGCGTCGACCGGCCGCTCTCGTCCCGAGCGCGCCGAGACGATCGAGGTCGACGATGTCCCGATTCCCGTTCGGCATGCCGAAGGGGTGGTTCCTGCTGGCCTATTCGGGCGAGCTCGAGCCCGGTCGGCCTCTCGCGTTCGAGCGCCTCGGACGTTCTCTCGTCCTCTTCCGCGGCGAGTCGGGCCGGGCCCATGCGCTCGACGCCCATTGCCCGCATCTCGGCGCCCACCTCGGCATCGGCGGCCGCGTCGTCGGCGACACGATCCAGTGTCCCTTCCACGGCTGGCGGTTCGCAGGGGACGGCGTCTGCACGGAGATCCCCTACGCGAAGCGCATCCCCGCCGGCGCCCGGGCGGGCTCGCATCCCCTCGTCGAACGCAACGGGATGCTCTTCGTCTGGCACGATCCGAGCGGCGGGCCGCCGGCCTTCGAGATCCCGACGCTGCCGGAGTGGGGCGACCCCGAGTGGCTCGGATCCTGGATGCAATGGGACTGGACGGTGAAGACGCAGCCGCAGGAGATGGCGGAGAACGGCATCGACTGGCCGCATTTCGCGACGATCCACAGGATCCCGGCCCCCGAGAACCGCCGCGCCGAGTTCCGCGAGCACTCCTTCTTCTGGCAGGTCGGCGGGACGAAGCCGGTCGTCGCCCTCGAGAGCGGCCGCGACGAGATCCTGATGCACGGCGAGAACTGGGGCGTCGGCTACAGCTGGCTTCGTCAACGGGGCGAGTACGAGACGATCGTCGTGACCGGCATGACGCCGATCGACGACGAGACGACCTGGGTCCGGATGGGCGTGATCGCGAAGATCGGCGCCTCGCCCTCGCCGGCGGCCCTCGCCGCCTTCGCGGCCTACATGGCAGAGCACGCGCGCTTCGCCGAGGCCGACTTCCCGATCTGGGAGAACAAACAGCATCGCGTGCGGCCGCTCCTCTGCGACGGAGACGGCCCGATCGCGGACTATCGCCGCTGGGCGGCGCGATTCCACCCTGCCCCCGACCGGACGGACGAGGAACGATCGTGAACACCGCCGAAGAAGCCCTGGCCCACGGCCAGATCCAGTCGCTCCTCTCCCTCTACTACCAGGCGCTCGATGCGGGCGATCTCGACCGGCTCGAGCGCGAGGTCATGGCCGAGGACGCGACCTGGCACGTCGTCCAGACCGCGTCGAATGCCCGGATCGAGGATCGGGCGACGGGGCGCGACGCGGTGATCGCCTGGTTCCGGAAGATGCTCTCGGGCGGCGTCAGCATGAGCGAAGGGACGGTGCTGCATTTCCTCAGCACCCACGTCATCCGCGTCGACGGCGACCGCGCGACGTCGACGAGTCATCTGCAGGCCGTCTCGACCCCCACGCGCCAGATCCTCGCGACCGGCGTCGCCGAGGCCGAGCACGTCCGGACGAAGGCGGGCTGGCGGATCCGGCACTACAAGGTGACCGAACGCATCACGGACGAGGACATGCGGGCGCTTCAGCAGACCCTCGGCCTCGCCCCGACCGCCTGATGGAACGAGCCCGCCCTTCCCCGAACCGACCGACCCGATTGGAGAGCCCCATGTCGACCTGGCGTCCGCGACGATCCCCGAGCAGCCGATTCTCCCGCGAAGAGATCGAGGAGCACTGGGCCCACTACCAGAAGGTCGCCCGCCGCTGTGGCCCCGCCGGCGACTGGACCGAGCTCTGCGACCTCTATACCGAGGACGCGACCATGATCGTCTCCGGCGGCATCAAGGTCGGCGGCCGCGAGGCCATGAAGCGCTGGTATCGCGAGGCCCTCGGCGAGGAGCCGATGCGCTCGCTCCACTACTACCCGGTCGAGTGGTACATGATCGACGAGCACCGGGGCTGGCTCGCCTGCCAGTTCTGGAATCGCATGGCCGATCCCGGCGACGGCTCGGTCCACGAGTTCTCCTGCTTCAGCCTGCTGAAGTATGCCGGCGACGGCCTCTGGTCCTTCGAGGAGGACAAGTTCGACCCGGCGGAGATGGAAGTCTGCCTGCAGGGCTGGCACGAGGCGAAAAAACGCTGCGCGGCGGGTCGCTGAGCCCCGGCCGGTTCGATTAGGCTCTGCGCCATGCGCCTGCACGATGTCCGACCCGTCGACTTCTTCTTCGCTCTCGCCTTCGCCGTCGCGCTCGTCCGCCCGCCGCTCGTCGCCCAGGCCGAGTCGCCGCCGGCCCCCGCCTTCGAGCGGACCGAGCAGCGCGAGGCCTGTTCCGATCAGGATCCCCTGCGCCGCCCGATGTTCGGCGATCTCCACGTCCATACGAGCCTCTCCTTCGACTCCTACATCTCGAGCCAGCGAAACGACCCCGCCGCCGCCTATCGCTATGCGAAGGGCGAGGAGATCGTGCTGCCCGACGCCTTCGGTGCGCAGACGGTGAAGGCGCGCATCCAGCGGCCGCTCGATTTCGCGGCGGTGACGGACCACTCGGAGTTCCTCGGACAGATCTCGGTCTGCACGCGGGATCCCTGGCGGCTCGGCTATTGGTGGCCCCATTGCGTGATGACCCGGGCGAACCATTTCTGGACCCAGCTCGTCGCGGCGAGCTGGTGGACGAGCCTCGGCGGCATGTCCGAGGATCCGAAGGAAAAGTCATTCGCCTGCACGCTCTCCGACTGCGACGCCGCCGCGAGCGCGACCTGGCAGGAGATCCAGCAGGCGGCCGAGGACGCCTACGACCGGACCGCGCAGTGCCGCTTCACGTCCTTCGTCGGCTACGAGTACACGGAGTCGCCGCAGAGCTACAACCTCCACCGCAACGTGATCTTCCGCAACGAGCACGTCCCGCCCGTCGCGATCTCGAGCTACGAGACGGGCAGCGAGTCGTTCCCCGGCCTTTGGAAGCGTCTGCGCGCGGAATGCCTCGAAGGCAAGCCCGGCTGCGACGTGCTCGCGATCCCGCACAACTCGAATCTCGCCGGCGGCCTCATGTTTCGCGATCCGGCCTCGCGCGAGGAAGGCAGCGAGCGCGCCTTCTTCGAGCCCCTCGTCGAGATGACGCAGCACAAGGGCGCCTCCGAATGCCGCTACGACCGGCTCGCCGGCCGCGGCGTCGGCACGGCGGACGAGCTCTGCACCTTCGAGCAGATCGCCGGCGACAACCTGCAGATGCTGGGCTCGGTCGACGGCGAGCTGCTCGCCGAGAAGGCGGCCTACGTCCCGGTCGACCGCTTCGCCGAGCGCGACATGGTCCGCAACGCCCTGAAGGCGGGGCTGGGCATCGAGCAGAAGATCGGCGTGAATCCCTTCCGGATGGGCTTCATCGGGAGCACGGACACGCATAGCGCGACCCCCGGCGCCGCCGAGGAGGACAACTACACGGGCCATCTCGGCCGCCGCGACGCCGGCCATCGGAACGTCGAGGATCATTTCTTCTCGAATCCCGGCGGCCATGCCGTCGTCTTCGCCGAGGAGAACTCCCGCGACGCGATCTTCGCCGGCCTGCGCCGCCGCGAGACCTACGCGACGAGCGGGACCCGGCCCGTCGTCCGCTTCTTCGCGGGCCCCGGGATCGCGCCGGATCTCTGCAGTGCTCCGGACATGATCGCCCGCGCCTACGCCGGCGGCGTCCCGATGGGCGGCGAGCTCGGCGTCGAGGGCGGTGCGCCCCCGCGCTTCCTCGTCTCGGCCCAGAAGGATCCCGGCATCCCCGGCCATGCCGGCACCGACCTGCAGCGCGCCCAGATCATCAAGGGCTGGGTCGACGCCTCCGGTCAGAGCCACGAGCAGGTCTTCGACGTCGCCGGCCGCGCCGACAACGGCGCCTCGGTCGACCCCGAAAGCTGCCGTCCGACCGGCCCGGGCTCGGCGAGTCTCTGTGCCGTCTGGGAGGATCCGGCCTGGGATCCGGCCCAGTCCGCTTTCTATTATGTGCGCGTGCTCGAGAATCCGACCTGCCGCTGGAGCACGCTGCAATGCCAGTCCGCCGGCGTGAACCCCTTCGCCTCGGACTGCCGGGCCCAGGCCGATGCGGCCAATGCGCTCGCCCAGGCGGGGGGCGCCGCGGGCGACGTGTACGGCAAATGCTGTCTGCGCGCGGAGGACGATCCCTTCTATTCGCCGGTGATCCAGGAGCGGGCCTGGACCTCGCCGATCTGGATCGGCCCGAAGACGAAGATCCCCTGAGACCGCGCCGAGGGGCTCTCCGCGGGTCCGGCGACCGGCAGCTCGGACGCAGAATCCGTCGCGAGCGCCTGACAGGGCTCTCTCCCCTCCATTCGATGCCATTTCCGACGGTTTTCAGCCACATAGCGGGCAACGGTCGGCCTCATTCGCGAGCCCGGCCGACTCGGAGTGCCCGCCATGACCGGCCGCCTCTCTCGCTCGATCGGGATCTTCGCCCTCGCTTTCGGGACCCTCCTCGGAGCCACCGCGAATCCGGCGGCCGCGGCGCGCATCGAGGCGACGGCCTCGACCTTCATTGGCGCGCCGCTCGACGTCCTGCTGACCGTCGACGACGGGATCGACCCCGGCAAGCTCGTCATGACCCTCGAGGTCACCGGCCCGAACGGCACGCTCGCCGACCTCATCGGCTTCCTCGCCCACGTCAACGACGAGAGCCTCCTCCCCGGTCTGAGCATCACCGGCCCCGACGTCTCCGACGTCGAGATCCTCGCGAACCAGATCGGCGGTCCCGGCGGTCGCTCGCCCTGCTACTGCGACCTCGGCTTCGACCTCGGGACGCCCGGCATCCTGCAGGACGACCTGCGCGCGGTGACCTTCACGATCGCCCACGCGACACAGGCCCTCGACCTGTCGTTCCTCCTCGGTCGGAGCTTCGGCGTCGACGCGGGCAGCGTCGGCCCGAATCGCGATCGGCCGAGCCGCCTCGTCGGCGTGGTTCCCGAGCCGGGCACCGCGCTTCTGATGGGCCTCGGTCTCGCCGGTCTCGCCAGCGTCCGCCCCGCGCGCCCGCGCGACTAACGCAGCTGCCCGCGCCCGCCGTCGGCGAGCACGAGAGAGCCGGTGACGTAGCGCGCGGCATCGCTCGCGAGGAAGACCGCGACGGGCCCGACGTCGCGCTCCGCATCCCCGACGTACCCGACCGGGATCTCGGAGAGGATCTTCGCCGCCGCCTCGGGATGGGCCGCCGACCAGACCGTCCAGGCCGGGGAGTCGGTCTGCGGCGAGAGAGCGTTGACCCGGATCCCGTCCCGCCCCCACTCGCAGGCAACCGTCCGGGTCAGGCTCCGGATCGCGGTCTTCGTCGCGGCGTAGAGCGCGAAGCCGCTCGTATCCGGCTTCAACATCACGGACGAGACGATGTTGAGGATGCTCGCGCCCCGCTCGAGATGGGGACGCGCCGCCTGCATGAAGTTGAACGCGCCGAGGAAGCCGGTCGCGTAGACGACCTCCAGGCTCTCGTCGGTCACTTCGAGCAGGCTCTGTCCGATCACCTGATGGGCGTTGTTGACGAGCACGTCGAGCCGACCGAGGCGTCGCACCGTCTCCTCGACGCAGCGCACCGCGTCCGCCGGCGAGACGACGTCGCCCCCGAGCCCGATCCCCCCGATCTCGGCCGCCGCCTGCTCCGCCCGCTCGGCGACCCGATCGACGAGCGCGACCCGCGCGCCCGCCGCCGCCATCGCGCGGGCGATGCCGAGTCCGACGCCCTGCCCCCCGCCCGTCACGAGCGCGACCTTCCCGTCGAGCCGGTTCATCGCAGATACCCCCGGCCGCCGTCGAGCATGAGCGTCGTGCCGGTCAGGAAATGCGCGTCGTCGCTTGCGAGGAAGACGGCACCCGGGCCGACGTCGAGCTCGGGATCGCCGAGGTACCGGAGCGGGATGCTGTCGAGGATCGTCTGGAAGGCCGCGGGGTTGCGGTCGCCCCAATCCTCGAACGAGGGGCTCTTCGCCAGCGGGATCAACGCGTTGACGCGAATGCCCTGCGCGGCCCACTCCATGGCCGCCGTCCGCGTCAGGCTCCGGAGCGCCTCCTTCGTCGAAGCGTAGAGCGCGAAGGTCGCGGTCTCGGGCTTCAGCCCCGTCGCGGCGCCGACGTTGATGACGTTGCCCCGCGATCGAGCGAGTAGCGGGAAGCAGGCCTGCATGCAGCGAAGCGGTCCCGCGAAGCCGCTGTTCCAGTCCCAGCGCGCATCCGCCGCCGTCAACGCGTCGAACGGTCCAACCCGCGCGTCGTAGGCGGCATTCACGAGACAATCGAGCCGGCCGTGCTCGGCCGCGATGCGATCGACGACGCGCCCGATCTGCGCCCGATCGGTCATGTCGGCCTCGAGGGCGAGCCCCGATCCGAGGGCGTCGCGCACGGCCTCGAGCTTCGCCCGCGTCCGGCCGGTCAGGATCACGGTCGCCCCCGCCCGTCCGAGCGCGAGCGCGATCCCGCGTCCGACGCCCTGACCGGCCCCCGTGACGAGCGCGATGCGTCCCTGCATCTCCATGGTCGCGAAAGATAGGAGAGGACTTCTGCGCACGCCCTCGTCGCGGATCGGGATCGACGCGTTACCGTCGGCCTCGTCCGATCGGACGAAAGGAGGAGACATGACCGATCTCGTCGCGCTCGAGGCCCGCATCCGTGTGATCGAGGACAACGAGGCCGTCAAGAAGCTGATGGCGCGCTACTGGCGCTGCCTCGACGACAAGCTCTGGGCGGAGCTCCCGGATTGCTTCACGACCGACGTCGTCGCCGACTACGGACAGCCCGGCTGGCGCTGCGAAGGACGCGACGCGCTCGTCGCCTTCCTGCGCGAGAACGAAGGCGCCCCGGAGATCCGGATCAGCCATGGCGGTATGAACCCCGAGGTCGAGATCGAGAGCGGGACGACGGCCTCGGGGATCTTCAAGCTCCACGACTGGGTCGTGATCGGGAGCCATACGCGGATGCGCGGCTTCGCCCAGTACCGGATGCGGTTCTTGAAGCAGGCGGAGCGGTGGCGCATCGAGCGGCTCGATCTCCGCTATCGCTACCGCGAGGACCACGCCGTCTTCCTCGACGGCAAGCCCGCCTGGACGACGCCGGCCCTCGAGAATCGGGGATAGGATCGGAGCGCCGGGCGCCCGTCGCTTGCGCGACTCGCGGGCGTCCGCCTCAGGCGACCTTGGCCGTCAGGAGCGTGAGCTGCCCACCGCCGTAGCCGTCGATCTCGACGCGCACGTCGAGTCGCTCGCACGGCTTCGCGACGATCGCCTTCGCGTCGGCGGGAAGTCCGGCCAGCGTCGGCTCGACGCCGACCCAGCGCACGTGCGGCGCGCCGTCCACACAGAGCACGCCGGCGATGATGTTCGCGACCTCGTGAAAGGCATCTCTCAGGATCGGGCTCAGCTTGCCTTCCTTGATCGAGTCCTCCGCGCCACCGACAGGCATCATCGCGAGCGCCGCCCCGAGGAGCGCGGCGAGCTCGAAATCGACCAGACAGAGGGCCGCCAGCTTCTGATCCCGCGTGGCGTATCGCGCCGTGTGGCAGGAGTCCTTGAACTTGTTGGGCCCCGCGCTCGCCTTGGCGTTGGTCGAACGGCCGACCAACGGCGCGAGGTGATCGGACAGCTCTTTCGGCTTCGGAACGTGGATCTTGGCCGCCATCGAAATCCTTCCCTCCGCCCGCGTCCTCGCGTCTCAGTCGAGAATCTTCGCGAGAACCGACTGCATCGTCTCGGCCGTGAACGGCTTCGTCAGGAACGCGACGGCGCCGGCCGCGTTCGCCTGGTTCTTCATCTCCGTCGTACACTCCGACGTGATGAACGCGAACGGGATGCTCAGCTTCTTCTCGGCCATCGCCTTGACGAGCTCGATGCCGGTCATCTCGGGCATGTTCCAATCCGTCAGCACGAGATCGGGCGCATCCGCCTCGATCTTGCTGAGCGCATCCTTGCCGTTCTCGGCCTCCTCGATGGTATGTCCGGTGAATCCGGCCTGCTTCAAGGTCCGAACGACGATCTTCCGCATGATGCTGCTGTCGTCGACGATGAGAATCTTCACCCTGGCCTCCTCGCGCGTCCGCTCGAGCGGTCGCCCTCTCTCTCCTTCCGGGATCATCGGAGCATCCGCGAATCGACTGGAGCGGAAATGGAATCTCTCCGTCTCATCCATAAACACTCTTCCGTGTCTCATCCGAGACGGAGACGAGGGAGGCGATCCGAACGACATCCCAGAATGAGATCCGGAATTCGCCGCGCATTCAGCGTGAATCCGATGGATCCGAGAAGCCGCACACGTCGCGCGGCAAAATGGCACGACGCTTGCTTTGCCGCCGGAGAACACACCCGGGCATTCGGCGCGGGCGGGGGACTTCGATGTCCGAATTCGACGACGAGCAGGACGAGCTGATCCAGGAGTTCCTCGTCGAATGCAACGAGGGTCTCGACAAGCTCGACCAGGACCCGCTCGCGCTCGAGGAACAGCCGGGAAACATCGAGCTCCTCTCCGGGATCTTCCGGACCTTCCATACGATCAAGGGGACGGCCGGATTCCTCGCCTTCCAGAAGCTCGAGTCCGTCGCTCACGCGTCCGAGAGCCTGCTCTCGAAGCTCCGCGACGGCACCCTCGAGATCAACACGGGTCGCGCCGATGCCCTTCTGAAGACCGTCGACGTCCTGCGCGCGATCCTCGCCTCGATCGAGTCTGCCCGGAACGAGGGCAACCTCGACTGCAGCGAGCTCCTCGACAACCTGAAGCGATTGTAGCTCGCCGACCAGGACGGGTACCTGTCTTCTGGAGCTCCAGCGAGCGGCTCCACCGAATCGGAGCTCGCAGTCACGCCCGAATCGAATGCGGCTCCTGCCGCGACCGACACCATCCTCCCGGAGAGCCCGGCCGGCTCGTCGGAGGTCGCCACGAGCGGGAGCGACCCGCAGCCTGCGGGTCCGATCCTCGACGCGGACCACGGCCCCACGGCCCTCTCGGCAGACGAGCCGACCTTGCCTGCCCTCGAACGGGCCCCGGAGGCCGTCGTCGCCGCGGCCTTCGCCCGCCGGGCGTCGCTTCCGCCTTCGATCGCCGCCGCGCGAGCCCGCGAAGCCGCGAGCCCCGAGGACGACGCCCAGGATGGCGAGCTGGACTCGGTCTCCGAGCCGGCCCGCACGCCCACGGTCGGAAAGCCCCCGATCTCCCCGTCGACCGCCCCCTCTTCTCCTTCCCGGGCCCCCAAACAGAGCGCCGTCGACACCTCGATCCGGGTCGACGTCCATCTGCTCGACTCGATCATGAATCTGGTCGGCGAGCTCGTCCTGACCCGCAACCAGATCATGCAGCACGCGGCCGGAGACCCGAGCGCCGCCCTGACCGCGACCTCGCAACGGCTCAACCTCATCACGAGCGACCTGCAAGAGGGCGTCATGAAGACCCGGATGCAGCCCATCCGGAACGTCTGGAGCAAGTTTCCGCGGGTCGTCCGCGATCTGACCGCCGCCTGCGGCAAGCGGGCGACCCTCGTCATGGAAGGCGAGGAGACGGAGCTCGACCGTACGATCCTCGAGGCGATCAAGGACCCGCTGACCCACATGGTCCGCAACTCGGTCGACCACGGCATCGAGTCGGCCGGCGACCGCCTCGCCGCGGGCAAGCCGCCCGAAGGCACTCTCAAGCTCCGCGCCTATCACGAAGGGGGCCAGGTCAACCTGGAGCTCGCGGACGACGGCCGCGGCATCGACATCGAGCGCGTCAAGGAGAAGGCGGTCAAGCGCGGCCTCCTGACCCGCGAGAAGGCCTCCCGCATGAGCGAGCGCGAGGCGCAGCAGCTGATCTTCCTGCCCGGATTCTCGACGGCACAGACGGTCACGAACGTCTCCGGTCGCGGCGTCGGCATGGACGTCGTCCGGACGAACATCGAGAAGATCGGTGGCCAGGTCGACATCCAGAGCGTGTTCGGCGCGGGCACGACGCTCCGGATCAAGATCCCCCTGACGCTCGCGATCATCCCCGCCCTGCTCGTGACGGTCGACGGCTGCCGGTTCGCGATTCCGCAGGTCAGCCTGATCGAGCTGGTCCGGCTCGAGGGGGCGCGCGCCCGCAACGCCATCGAGACCGTCCACGGCGCGGCCGTCTACCGCCTCCGTGGCCACCTGCTCCCCCTCGTCGATCTTCGCGGCGAGCTCTGCCTCTCCCCCCGACCCGAGCACGAGGCCCTCGACGACCACACGCTCAACAT
>JBIPOQ010000010.1:0-18944 GCA_044379055.1 Myxococcota bacterium | reverse complement strand
AATTTTTGCCACCTCCGACGCCTTCGCGGCTACTTCCCATCCGGGGGTTTCTCTGGATCGATCTGGGCGATCCGGAGACGTCTCGTTCGAAGGTGCTCGGGTGGGCTGGAAGCAGCGCGCGAGGGCCGGAAACGAGCCGGTTGGATGTGGTCTGAGGTCTTCGGCTCGTGATCCTGGATCGCGAGCCCTGTGACTCGAAGGATTCGGCTTGTGAGCATGCAGCAGCACCAATCGACCGACCTGGCGCGGAAAGACGCGGGACCCCGAGTCCCGGCTTCGCCGGCCTTCCCGACCGCGCCGCTGGTCGGCGTCTCCCGCGCGACGACGCCCGACGAGGCGCTCGTCGATCGGGTTCGCGCAGGCGACCGCGCGGCCTTCGACGAGCTCTATCAGCGTTATTTCAAGCGCGTCTACTCGTTCCTCGACAAACGCCTGCGCAATCGCTGGGATACCGAAGAGACGACGCAGGAAGTCTTCATCAACGTCTTCGCGTCCCTGGATGGGTATCGCGGCGACGCGCCCTTCGCCGCGTGGATCTTCGGGCTCACGCGCCGGACCCTCGCGGCGCGCTTCCGGCGCAAGCGTCATCCGGTCGTGCCGCTCGTCGACGAGGACGAGGAGCGATCGGTCTCGAGTCTGACCGCCGCGGGCCAGCCCGAGGCGACGCCCCTCGAGCAGTACGAGTTCAACGAGCGCGCCGCCCAGCTCATGCGGACCCTCGAGTCCGAGATCAGCGACGAGCAGCGGACCGTCTTCGAGCTCCACCACCTCGAGTCGATGCCCATCGCCGAGATCGCGCGCTCGCTCTCGAAGTCCGAGGACTCCGTCAAATCGAATCTCTACCGGACGCGCAAGCTGCTGCTGACCCGCTGACGCGGGCTGCTACCGTGCGCGCGATGTCCGGTCCGGCCGACCCTTCCCATCCCGAAGTCGAGCGCCTCCACGCCTTTCCCGGCGAGGCCGCAGCCTGCGCGGCGCTGCGACCCCTCGCGCCGGAAGAGGCCTGGTCGGGCCTGCCGACCGAACGGCTCGAGCTGATCTCCCGCGGCGATCTCGTCCCGGGACTGCTCGCCCGGACGCCCCGGCCGACGGCGAAGCGCGGCGGCGCGAAGCCGGCCTTGTTGCTCGCCGTTCATGACGCCGGCGACTCGGTGCGCTCGAGCGATGTCCTCGCCGCGGCGAGCTGGGTCGGCCCGGAGCTCGCCGTGGTCGCCATCGATCTCCCGCTCCACGGCCACCGCGCCAGCCCCAAGCTGACCGAACGCCTCGTCGCCGGGCTCACCCGGCGCGAACGCGGCGGCGCCCTCGATCGCAACGGCGCGGTGCTCGTCGAAGAATTCTGGCGTCAGGCGACGATCGACCTGATGCGCACCCTCGACGCGCTGCTCGCCCTCGACGCGCTCGACCCGAAGCGCATCGGATTGCTCGGTGTCGGCCTCGGCGCCGCGCTCGGCCAGACGCTGATGGCCCACGACCCGCGGCCGAGCGCCGCCGTGCTGGTCCAACCGGCGTCCTCGCCGGCGGCGTCGGCGCAGACGCAGGGCTCGAGCCCGCGCCCCGCCGCCGCCCCGGAGATCCTCACGCTCGAGCGCGAGGTCGGCCCGGAGATCTGGGCCCCCCGGGCCCGGGCGTTCCTGGCCTCACGTCTCGGTTTCTGAGAACGAAGTCAGGTCGGCGACGCTCTCCCCCTCCGTCACCGGATCGTGACGCTCGACGAACAACGTCCCGGCCGTCACCAGCGCCGGCATCATCACCAGATTCAGCCCCGGCACGAAGCACGCCACGAACGCCACGCTGCCGAATCCCGCCATCGTCGCACGGTGGGCAGCCACGAACCGGAGGCGATCGACGAACGACACGCCCCGCCGGTCGAAGGCATGCCCGGCGTACTCGAGGGGCAGGAAGAAGATCGTGACGAACACGAGTGCCGGCGCCGTCAGGAACAGCGCGCCCGGCACGACGAGCCCGACGAGGGCGAGCCCGATCCAGAGGACGGCCAGCAGCCCGAGTCGGGCGAGCTCGGCGGCGAGGCTGCGAAAGGCGACCAGGACCCCGCCGAGCGCCGTGCCCGCGTCGATCGGATCCCCGGCCTGCACGATCGCTTCGACCCGGAACGAGAGGCGCTCGAGAAACGGCGCGCTCGCCAGATTCGCCGCCAGGAGCGCGGCGACGATCGCCACCCCGAACGCCACGACCACCGCGAGCCCGCCCGCGATCCAGACGAGCAGCGTCGCCGGTCCGACCCAGATCCAGTGCCACCCCTGCGTTGCCTGGACGACGGGCAGGAGCGAGCTGCACCAGGCCGTGATCGCCCCCAGATTCGCGAGGAAGAGCGAGCCGGCGATCGCGACGAAGAAGAGCGAGAGAAAGACGGGCACGATCGCGAGGGGCCAGAGCGAGGGCTCGCGGCGCAGGAATCCCGCCCCCTCGAGCAGGAGCCGCAGGCCCTCTTCGAAGCCAGCGAGCCCGCCGCGCGCCGCTCGTCCGCCCGCTCTGTTCGTGCCTGCTCCCGAGAGCAGATCCGCCTGCATCGAACCGACCTCGCTGATCTCGAGCCCGGTCGATCGGCGGGCCTAGCTCGCGGACCGCGGCGGCGCGTACGACCGGATGCGCGCCAGCAGAGCATCGCGGCGCCGCACCATTTCGTCGACGGTGTCCGCCTCGAGATTCAGCCGCAGCACCGGCTCGGTGTTGGACGCCCGCAGATTGAACCACCAGGTCGGGTAGCGCACCAACAGGCCGTCGAGCCGCGAGATCACGGGCGCGCCGGCATGCTCCGCCTCGATGTCGCGCAGGACGACCTGGGCGTCGACCACGCGGTTGTTGAGCTCGCCGCTCGCCGCGTAGCGGCGCAGCGGCTTCACCAGGTCGGCGAGCGGACGTCCCTCGGCGCCGAGCACGTCGAGCAGGGCGATGAAGGCCGCCGTGCCGTCGTCGGCGATCAGGGAGTCGCTGAAGCGGAAGTACAGATGGCCCGAGAGCTCGCCGGCGAAGAGGGCGCCCTCCTCGCGCATCTGCGCCTTGACGAAGGAATGCCCGACCCGGCACATCCCCGCGACGCCCCCGCTCTTCTCGATCTCCTCCGCGACGACGCGGCTCGAGCGGAGGTCGTAGAGGATCCGGGCGCCCGGATGCCGAACGAGCAGATGGCGCGCGATCAGCGCGGTCGCGAGATCCGCCGCGACCGGCTCGCCGGTGCCATCGACGAAGACGGCGCGGTCGCCGTCGCCGTCGAAGGCGACGCCGAAATCGGCGCCGCTCCTGCGCACGGCGGCCGAGACGTCGGCGAGGTTCTCGTGCTTCAGCGGATCGGCTTCGTGGTTCGGGAAGGTTCCGTCGGGCTCGAAGTAGAGCTTCACGACCTCGATCGGCAGCTGCGCGAGCACCGCCTCGAGCCCCACGCCCGCCATGCCGTTGCCGCAGTCGATCGCGACCTTGAGCCGCGGGCGCCCGGTGCCGATCGAGAGCACGTGGCGCGCATAGCCCTCGCGCACGTCGCGGGCGGTGATCGCGCCCCGCTTGGTCGCGACCGGAGCCGCCGCGCGCGTCGCACACAGCGCCTCGATCTCGCGCAGGCCGCTCGCCTCGCCGACCGGAATCGCGTGGGCGCGGCAGATCTTGAAGCCGTTGTAGCGACCGGGATTGTGGGACGCGGTGACCATCACGCCCGCCGCGGCGGAGACGGACTCGACGCCGAAATAGAGCATCGGCGTCGCGACGAGGCCGAGATCGACGACGTCGACGCCCTCGTCACGAATGCCGTCGACCAGAGCCCCGGTCAGCTCGGGCGAGTGCACGCGCGCGTCGCGCCCGACGGCGATCGGACCGGCGCCGATGAAATGCGCCACGGCCCGGCCGATCCGATAGGCCTGCTTCGCGTCGAGCTCGTCGGGGACGATGCCCCGGATGTCGTATGCCTTGAAGATCGCCATCGGCGTGATCCTAGCCTCCCAGCTGTTCGTTCCCGTTCGTTCGACTTCGCGCGCTCAAGTCGCCGGTCGCTTGACCCGAGGAGCCTCGGGCGCCACCATCGCCGCAACTCGCCCCCGCAAGGCGCGCGTGGAGACTCGGATGTTCGGATTGGGCCCGATGGAACTCGTCGTCATCCTGGTGATCGTGATCGTGCTCTTCGGTGCGCGTCGCTTGCCCGAGATCGGCTCCGGCTTCGGCAAGGCGATCAAGAACTTCAAGTCCGGCCTGTCGGGGGCGGACGAGATCGACGTGACCCCCGGCGACAAAAAGAAGGTCGATCCCGGCCGGAGCGACGGCACCAACCCCCACTGAGTGCCCGGTTTCGCCGGAATGGGCTCCGCGAGCCCGGGCCGGCGGCAGACGAGCGCTCCCTGGATCATGGCTGCGCGGCAGGCTCGGACTCGAGCAGGACACGCCGCGCGCCCTCCGGCAGTGCCGCCGCCGGCACGATCGCGGCGAACCGACGGACCTCGCCCGGAGCGATCGGGGTCGCCCGCCAGCCCGAGACCGCCTGGTCGCGCTGACGCAGGAGCTCCTCGGGTCGGGCCTCTCGCAACACGTTCTCGGGCAATCGCTCCCCGGCCTCGATCGGGTCCACCGCGAGCCGTTCTCCCGCCCCGTCGAGCAGGGCGAGCCGGAGCGGAATCGACGCGAGCGGCCGCGACCCCGTGTTGCGCAGCTCGCCCTCGAAGACGAGCAGGAATCCGGCGCGGCTCGATTCGAGCCAGCCCGCGCGGGTCGTCTCGGCGACCAGCGGACCGACCTCGAGCCGCTGCGGCACCTCCGCCCGGCGAGCCCATTCCGCCTGGATCAAGCCGCCGCCGACCAGCGCCACGCTGAGCGCCGTCACGCACCACCCGACGAGCTTCCCGACCTTCGCCCAGGGCAGCGCCGCGACCGGACCGTCGACGTGCTCCTCTCGGGCCGCCGGGAGCTCGCTGTCGGCGAAGAGATCGAGCGACGCCTGGGCCGCCTTCTTCCTGGCCACCGGCTTCTGCGGCCGCACCAGGGCCGCGACCGTCGACTGCGCATGGCGCGCCTCGTCGCCGCCGACGAGGTCCCAGCTCTCGGGGTCCCCGAGATCTTCGGCCGCGGCGGGGACGCGCCGCGCCGCCGGACGCGACGGCTCGGACGGGGGATCCGTGGCCAGCTCGAGCGAGCCCTCCTCGTCGTCGATCAGGGAGGAGAAATCGTCGATCGAGCCGAAGCTCGATTCGTCGCGCGCGGGCTCGGGCGGCTTCGTGGCGGCGGGCTTCGCGGGAGCGACGGCCGACGGGCTCGCCGCAGGGACGGGCTTCGGCCGCGACGGGCGGGCGGGCGCCGACGCGGCCGCGACGGGCGGCTTCGGATTCAGGGGCTCGGGCGAAGCGAGCGCTTCGGGATCGAAGCCCCGTCCGAAATCTCCGGTCAGGTCGAAGGAGCTCGGATCCGGTTCGCCCGCGCGCTCGTGAGCGTCCTCGTCGCGATCCTCGTCGTCGGCGACCCGGATCTCCTGGGAGAACTGCCAATCCTCTTCCTCGGGCTCGCCCCGTCCTCCGGCCGTGCCGGCCACGGGTGTCGGCGGAAGATCTCGCGTCGGCGCCGGAGCGCGCCCGGCCTTGCCCTGAATCGCTTCGGCGACGACGGACTCGATCGCCTGGGACTGACTCGACGAAGGGTTCGGCAGGAAGAAGGCATGCTTGCAGCGGGAGCAGCGCACCCGCGCACCCGAGGCCGGAATCCGCGCGTCGTCGAGCTGGAAGCTCGTCGAACATTCCTCGCAGGTCACAATCACGTCGCGGTCCCCGCTCGACGCGCGTCGGCCCGCGGAGGGTCGATCCCTCCGGCGAAATCCCGTGCGCACAAACAATTCGCCGTTCGGGCTATTCGGTTCCGCCGGCAGGGGGCTTGAGCCGTCGCTGCCGGGGCAGCCCGGGCCCGGACCGCCTTGCGGCGAGCGATCCGCTTCGGGCCCTGCCCCCGAGACCGCTAGACTGCCCGGAGACGTCGAAGGGGGCTCGGATCCTGAGCCCCCGGTGTCCCTTGGAGTCCCGATTTGCAAGCGAGCGCACGCGGCCTGCTCGACCGGCGCCTGATCGTGGTCACCGGGAAGGGCGGGGTCGGCAAGACCGCCGTCGCCTGCGCGGTCGCCGAGGCGGCCCGGCGGGCCGGCAAGCGGGTCCTGCTCGTCGAGACCGCGGTCCATGAAGCCGTCGCGGCGCGCTTCGAGCGCGCCCCCCGCCCGCTCGGCCATGCCGGGCGCGCCCTCGCCCCAGGCCTCCACGCCCTGCGCATCGACCCCCACGACGCCCTCGCCGAGTATGTCCGCCTCCAGATCGGCCTCGGCGCCGTCACCGACCGGATCCTGAAGACCGACGTCTTCGGCCAGCTCCTCGAGGCCGCGCCGGGCTGGCGCGAGCTGATCGTGCTCGGAAAGATCTGGCACCTCGAGCAGCGGATCGATCCGTCGGGTCGACCGCTCTGGGATCTGCTCGTCGTCGATGCCCCCGCGACGGGACACGGACTGACCTTTCTCGACGTCCCGCGCGTGGTGGCCCAGGCGGTGCGCGCCGGTCCCCTCGCGCGTCACGCGGGCTGGGTCGAGGCGCTCGTGCACGACCCCGAACGAACCCTGCTCCTGCCCGTCACGCTGCCCGAGGAGCTGCCGGTGCGCGAGACGATCGAGCTCGTGGAGCGCGCGCGACAGGAGATCCGGATCGCGGTCGACCGCGTCGTCGTCAACCAGATGCCGAGCGTTCGCGCGACGGCCGCGCGGGCGACGCTCGAGCGGGTCCGCGGCGAGCCGCGACTGACGGCTCTGCCGCCGATCCCGGTGATGCGCGCGATCCTCGACCACGGCGCGCGCCGGGCGACCGAGGCGGGACGTTTCCGTCACGAAGTCTCGGACCGCTGTGCGCTGCCGGTGGTCGAGCTGCCCGTCTGGGGCGAAGAGATCGACGCGGAGAGCGGCTGGAGAGCGCAGTGCGACGCGGTGCTCGCGACGCCCTTCTGGCCGACGGCGAACGACGAGCGCTCGCGCGAGACGGGGGCCGCATGACGGCCCCGTCGATCGAGTCGTCCCTCCTGCGCGCCCGGGTCCTCGTCTGCACGGGCACCGGCGGCGTCGGCAAGACGACGATCGCCGCCGCCCTCGCCCTCGAGGCCGCGCGCCGCGGCCGCCGGACCCTGGTCCTGACGATCGATCCGGCGCGGCGGCTCGCCAACGCCTTCGGCCTCGACAGCCTCGGAAGCGAGCCCGCCCGCATCGCGCCCGACACGATTCCCCGTGGCACGCCCGCACCGGGCGACGAGGCCGCGTTCGAGCCCTTCCTCGAAGTCATGATGCTCTCGACCCGACACGCCTTCGATCAGCTCGTCCAGCGCCTGACCGCCGACGAGGCGATCCGCCGGCGCATTCTCGACAACCGGATCTACCGCCACCTCTCCCAGGCCCTCGCCGGCAGCAGCGAATACGCCGCGATGGCCGAGGTCCAGGCCCTCGTCGAGTCCGGCCGCCACGACCTGATCGTCGTCGACACCCCCCCCGCCGAGCACGCCCTCGAGTTCCTCCGCGCCCCCGGCCGCCTGCAGAGCTTCCTCGACAGTCGCTTCTTCCACGCCCTGGTCCGTCCCGCGATGTCCGCGAGCCGGTTCTCCCTGCGCCTGTTCGCCCGCCCGCTCCACCGCGCCCTCGGCCTGCTCGAGCGCATCGCCGGCCTCGGCTTCCTCGAGGACCTGACGGAGCTGCTGCAGGCCCTCGACGGCCTCGCCGACGGTCTCACGGACCGCGCCCAGCGCGTCGAGGCCCTGCTCTTCAGCCCCGAGACCCGCTTCGTGCTCGTCTGTCGCCCGCTCCCCGGATCCGAGGAGACGACCCGGGAGGTCCTCTCGGACATGGCGGATCTCGGCGCACCGCTCGCGGCCCTCGTCGTCAACCGGCTGAAGCCCTGGCCCGATCCGGAGCCGCCGGAGCGCCTGCTCGAGCGAGGCCGCGGCGAGGCGCTCGCGGCCGACCTCGCGACCCTGACCGGGGCCCTCGAGCCGGATCCGAGCCGGACGGCCGGAGCGCGCCCTGCGGCCGAGCGCGCCCGAGAGGTCGCCGCGGCCGTCCTGGACTACGCGATGCTATGTCGTTCCGAGCGGACGCGATGCGAACGCCTCGAGGCCTCCGCGCGGGCGCTCGACCTCGGCTTCACCCGGATCGTCGAGCTCTCCGATCCGCTCGACCGACTCGACGGCCTGCTCGCGATCGCGACCCAGCTGACCACCGACCCGCGCCCGGACGCGAGCTGCTAGACTGCGCGCGTGGCCATCCTGATCAAACGCTATGCGAACCGGAAGCTCTACAACACCGAGACGAGCCGCTACATCACGTTGCGCGGCGTCGGCGAGCTGCTCGATCGGGGCGAAGAGGTCCGCGTCGTCGACAACGAGACCGGCGAGGACATCACGCAGGTCGCCCTCTCGCAGATCCTGGTCGACAACAAACGCTCGCGCGAAGTCCCCTCGGACACGCTCCTGACCCAGATCCTCTCGCGCGGCGGCGACGCGGTCTACTCGGCGATCCGCAAGAGCGTCGACGAGGCGAGCGACGGCCTCGGCGAGTTCCAGGAACGCTTCCGTCAGCTCGTCCAGCGGGGCGAGGCCGTGCGCGGTCGCGGATTCGGATGGGAGCGTCGCGAGCGCGAATTCCAGGACGAAGATGCGGAGCCCGCGGATGCGACGGCAGGCCCGACCCGTGCGGACATCGAGCGCCTGAACCGCAATCTCGAACGCGTCGCCGCCTCGCTCGACCGGCTCGAGACCGCGCTCGCGCAGTCGCGCCCGCGATCCTGAGGGCGGGCGGCATCCATGGAGCGGCCTGCCGTCCAGCTCGTCGGGGATCCCCGCTTCCTCGCCCACCGTGCGCCCGCCGGCCACCCCGAGCGCCCCGAACGCCTCGACGCCGTCGAGCTCGCCTTCGCCGGATTCCGCGATCGCATCCGGCGCACCGCTCCGCGCGCCGCGACCTTCGACGAGCTCCGCAGCGTCCACGACGAACGCCTGCTGCGCAGGCTCGCGGCGACCCGCGGCGCGCGCGACGGCCAGCTCGACCCCGACACCTACTACGTCGCCGAGAGCTGGGACACCGCCTGCCTCGCCGCCGGCGCGAGCATCGATCTCGTGCGCGACGCGCTGCGGGGCGAGGTTCCGCGCGGCTTCGCCGCGGTGCGCCCGCCCGGACATCACGCCGAAGCGGATCGCGCGATGGGCTTCTGTCTCCTCAACAACGTCGCGATCGCGACGCGCGTCGCCCAGCAGGAGTTCGGCCGGCCGCGCATCCTCGTCTTCGATTGGGACGTCCACCACGGCAACGGCACGCAACGGGTCTTCGAAGACGATCCCGACGTCCTCTACGTGTCGACGCATCAGTTCCCGTTCTATCCCGGCACCGGCGATCATCGCGAGGCCGGCGTGGGACGCGGACTCGGCGCGACGTTGAACGTGCCGATGCCCGCCGGCTGCGGCGATGCGGAGTACGTCGGCGTCGTGATGCGCATCGTGACGCCCGCGGCGATCGCGTTCCGGCCCGATCTGATCATCGTCTCCTGCGGATTCGACGCCCATGCCGACGACCCGCTCGCGTCGATGGAGGTCGGGCTCGCGGGCTACCGCGCGATGGCGGCCCAGCTGCGCGCGCTCGCGGACTCGCTCTGCCAGGGGCGCCTCGTCTACGTGCTCGAAGGCGGCTACTCGTTGTTAGGCGTGCAGGAAGGCGCACAGGCGGTATTCGAGAGCCTGGTCGCGGCGAGCGCACCGGCGCGAGGGGCGGCGCCGTCCGTCGAGCCCGGATCCGTGCTGCGCGCGCTCGTCGAGCAGACCGTCCGGGTCCACGGCGCACGCATCCCCGACCTCGGGGCCGCCTGAGCCCGCGCCCCGCGGCGCCTCGCCTTCGCCTCCCTTTCGCAATCGCTTCGTTTCCATTTCGCCCGCGCGCCGACGTGGTCGCCCGCGTGGCCCGCGGTCGATTCGCGACCGCTCGGGCGTCGCGCGATGCGCGCCGTCAAAAAATTCGACGCGCCGCGCAGATTCTTCTTGCGGAGGTGGGATGAAGTGGGATAGAAACCAAATCACGTGGGAAACAGTGGGATCTGAAGCCTGTACATGCCCTCGATTCCGGGTCCAGGACCCAGCATGACGCAGGCAGGCGCGGTGAGCGAGACGGCGGACGAGGCGGCGGACGAGGCGTTGGCAGAACGATGTTTCGCGGACGCTACGACCACACGATCGACGGCAAGGGGCGACTGAGCATTCCGCGGGTGTTCCGCGGCGGGCTGGAAGGCGGAGGCGAGAATCCACCGATGTTGGTCATCCAGAAAGATCACATCGCCCTGTTCCCCGCCGAGGAGTGGGCCGCCGCCGAGCGGCGCCTCAAGGACCTGCCCGAGTTCGATCCGGACGCCCAGCGACTGCGCCGGTTCTTCTCGGCCGGCTCCCAGCCCTGCCCGGTCGATCCGCAGGGTCGGATCCTGGTGCCGGGCTTCATGCGGGACCACGCGGGTCTCGAGAGCAAGGTGATCCTCGCGGGCGTGCTCGATCGGGTCGAGATCTGGAGCCCGTCGCGATTCGAAGAGAACCAGGCCGCGACGATCGTGAACCTGGACGAAATCCAGCGGTCGGTGGATCAAGCCCACCGGACTCCGCGTTGAGTTGTTAGGGGGGACTGGGGGGTGCGAGCCCTCCAGGAGAGAGGTTGGGGTGTTCCCGGGGCACGAAGGGTCTCCGGCGCGGTTACTGGGGGGTACGTGCCGAAGATACGTGCCCCGGGACGCCCCAATGTCTTGCTCGATGTCTCCCTCTGCGAAATCAGATGAAAACGCAATCCATCCAGCGAAGCCCCATCCAGGGAGACCTGGCGGTCTGATCGACGGGAGGCGCCCAGCGTGGCGACCACTTCCTACCACGTACCCGTCCTTCTCGATGAAACGCTCGAACAGCTCGATCTGAAGCCCGGCGCCGTGATCGTCGACGGCACGCTCGGCGGCGGCGGTCACGCGGCCGCGATCCTCGAACGCACGGCGCCCGACGGCATCCTGATCGGCCTCGACCTCGACCCCGACGCGATCCGCGAAGCCGGTCGACGACTGGCGCCCTTTGGCGATCGCGTCCGCCTGGTGCAGGCCTCCTTCCGACATCTCGAACGCGTCGCACGCGAAGAGAACCCGAGCGGGATCGACGGCGTGCTGCTCGATCTCGGCGTCTCGTCCCACCAGCTCGATCGCCCGGAGCGCGGCTTCCGCTTCAGCCCCGGCCCCGCGAGCCCCCTCGACATGCGCATGGATCCCGAGCACGAAGGCGCGACGGCGGCCCGTCTGCTCGCGACGCTCCCGGCGGCGGATCTCGAGCGCATGTTCTCCGAGTACGGCGAGCTGCCCGGCGCCCGGCGCCTCGCCCGCGCGATCGTCGAGCGCCGCGAGACCGCGACCCTCGCGACCGCGAAGGACCTGATCGAGGTCATCCAGGGCGCGGGCATCGGCCACGGCCGCAGCCACAACCCGGCGACGCTCGTGTTCCAGGCCCTGCGCATCGCCGTGAACGACGAGCTCGCGGCCCTCGAGGAGGGTCTCGAGGCCGCCATCCGCGTGCTGCGTCCGGGGGGCCGACTGGTCGTGCTGACCTATCACAGCCTCGAGGACCGGATCGTGAAGCACGCGATCCGCAGCGCCGCGAAGGGCTGCGTCTGTCCGCCTTCGTTCCCGGTCTGCCGCTGCGGCATCGCGCCGCGCCTCGCCCTCGCGACGCGACGGCCGATCGAGCCCTCGGCCCGCGAGATCGAAACGAACGCCCGTGCCCGGTCGGCTCGCCTGCGCGCCGCCATCCGATTGGAGGCCGCATGAGCGCCCCGGGCGATCGCGCGATCGGCGGGCGCCTCCCGGCCGGACGGAGCCCGGGTCTCGAGCCCGATCGACCGCGACAGGCGTGGATCGGCATCGACGTGTCGAGCGAGCCCGCGCACCGGACGCCGCGCGGCGTCTATCCGCTCGTGGCGATGGCCGTGCTCGTCGTGCTCGCCGGCCTCGCGGTCGCCGCGGTGCGCATCGATCTGATCCGGACGCGTTATGCGGTGTCGGCGGCGCTGGAGCGCGAGAACGAGCTCCTCGAGGCGCAGCGGCAGCTGATCGTGCGACGCCGTCAGCTTCGCGATCCGGTCGAGCTCGCCGTGCAGGCGCGCGAGCGCGGCTTCCGGCCGCCGGCCCACGTCGTCTCGCTGCCGGATCCCACGATCGGCGAGATCGAGGCGATCGTCGCGCCGCAGCCGGTCTTGACGACGCCCTCCGTCGCGGCGGTCTCGGCAGGACCGGACGACGGCTCCGGGTCCGGGAGCGAGTGGCAATGAGGAGCCAGGCGCTCGACAAGGCCTATCGCCGGATCGCCTGGCTGCGCCTCGCAGGACTCGCCGCGTGCGTCGTGCTGATCGGGCGCGCCGCCCATCTGACCGTCTACCACGACCGAGCCGAGGATCTCTACGACGACCAGATCCACGGCGAGCAGCGCCTGCCGCCGTCGCGCGGCACGATCGTCGACCGCGAAGGCCGCGAGCTCGCGCTCACGGTCCGCTCGACCTCGATCTACGCGATCCCGCGCCTGATGAAGGACCGCGTCGAGACGGCCCGGATCGTGGCACGAACGCTCGGACGCGATTCCGCCAAGCTCGAGAAGCGGCTCGTCGAGCACGAGGGCTTCACCTACATCGCCCGCTGGGTCGATCCCGCCGACGCCGAGAAGCTGCGCGCGCTCGAGCTCGTCGGCATCGGCATCGATCCCGAGCCCCGCCGCAGCTATCCCGCCGGCAAGCTCGCCGCGGCGCTGATCGGCTTCGCGAACATCGACGGCAAGGGCGTGCGCGGCGTCGAGCAGATCGAGAACGAGTGGCTCAGCGGCCAGCCGCGCACGGTCGTGGTCGAGCGCGACGCCCGCAACCGCCCGCTGGCGCTGCACGCGACGGATCCCCGCCTCGTCGAGGGCGGCGAGATCGCGCTCACCCTCGATGCCGCCATGCAGGGCGCCGCGGAGGCCGCGCTGGCCGACGTCGTCGCCGAGCGCAAGGCGAAGGGCGGCATCGTCCTGACGATCGACCCCAAGACCGGCGACATCCTCGCCCTCGCCGAGGCACCGGGCTTCGATCCCAATCACTTCCGCGAGATCGACTACGCGGAGACCCGCGCCCGCACCTTCAGCGACGTCGTCGAGGCCGGATCGACGATGAAGGTCTTTCTCGCCGCCTCGGCCCTCGACAACGGCGACATCGACGAGAACGTGCTGCTCGACACGGGCGACGGCTCGATCAAGGTGCCGGGCAAGCTGATCAAGGATCGCGATCCGTTCGGCGTCCTCACGACCGCCGACATGCTGCGCGTGTCGAGCAACGTCGGTGCCGTCCAGGTGGCGCAGCGGATGGGCGCCGAAGCGCAGCACCGCGGTCTCGTGCGCTTCGGATTCGGCAAGCCGACGGGCTCGGGGTTCCCGATGGAATCGGCGGGACTCTTGCGCGCGTGGCAACGCTGGCGCCCGGTCGATCAGGCGACGATCGCGTTCGGGCAGGGCTTCTCCGTGACCCCGATCCAGCTCGGCGCGGCGCTCGCCGCGCTCGCGAACGACGGAGAGCGCATGGAGCCCCGCATCGTGCTCGCGCGGCGCCGCGGCGAGGGCAGCTGGGAGCCGACCGAGATCCGATCGGCGGGTCGCGCGGTCTCGCCGGAAACCGCGCGCAAGACCCTCGACATGATGCAGACCGTGGTCAGCCCGACCGGCACCGGCCGCCTCGCCGGTCTCGCCGGCGTCGCCGTCGCCGGCAAGACCGGCACCGCCCAGAAGCTCGACGTCGCGCTCCGGCAGTATTCGCGCGACAAGTACATCGCCTGGTTCATCGGCGTCGTCCCGGCCGACGATCCGGAGCTCGCGATCGTCGTCGCCGTCGACGAGCCGAAGGGCTGGATCCATACCGGCGGCATGGTCGCCGCCCCCCTCTTCGCCCGGGTCGCGGCCGCCCAGCTGGCCCACCGCGGGATCGTGACCGAGCCGGAGCCGATCGCCCCGCCCCCGCCGCCGACCCTCGTGGCCAGCGCGGATCCGTCGGCGCCGCCCGCTGCGCCCGGCGCCGCGCTGCCGCCGGTGTCGACGGGGCCCGAGTCCCGCCCCATCGATCCGGCCGCCCAGGAGCAGGCGAGCGCCCCGCCGACGTCGAATGATTCCACCGAATTGCCGCCCCAGGCGGCGATCGCGGCCCCCCCGGCCCGTCCCGCCGCCGATCCGGCGGCGGGACCTCGCCCTTCCCCGGTGCTCGCGCGCGTGCACGCCGACGCCGGACCGGCCTTCGTCCCCGACTTCCTCGGCCAGACCATCGCCCACGCCCAGCGCCTCGCGGAGAGCGAGGCGCTCGAGATCTCGACGCTCGGAGCCATCGAGGGTCGCGTGGTGTCCCAGCTCCCCGTCGCAGGCACGGTGCTCGAGGGCGCGAATCGGACGGTGCAGCTGCGCTTCGCCACCGGACGGGAGGAAGGTTGATGCGACTCTCTTCGCTGCTCGGCGCCCTGCCGCAATCGCTCGCTCCGATCGAATGGCGGCGCGAACGACCGAGCGACGATCCCGCGATCCGCGGCATCCGCTACGACTCGCGGGACGTCGCGCCCGGCGATCTCTTCGTCGCTCTGCGCGGAGCCCAATCGGACGGCCACGCCTTCATCGGCCGCGCCCTCGATTTCGGCGCCGCGGCCCTGCTCGTCGAGACGATGCCGAGCGACGAGGTCCGTCGGGGCGTGCCGACGGTGCGCGTCGCGGATACCCGCCGCGCCCTCGCGCCGATCTCGGCGCATTTCTTCGGCCATCCCGCGAGCGATCTGCACCTCGTCGGCGTCACCGGCACGAACGGCAAGACGAGCACGACCTATCTCGTCGAATCGATCCTGTCCGTCGCGAGCTGGCGCGTCGGCCTCATCGGCACGGTCGAGATCCGCTATGCGGGCCACCGGCAGCCCTCGACCAACACGACCCCCGAGAGCCTCGATCTCCAGCGGACGCTGCGCGCGATGTGCAACGATCAGATCGACGCCGCGGTCATGGAAGTCTCCTCCCACGGTCTCGAGCTCGGGCGGGTCGAAGGCTGCGCCTTCCGCGCCGCCGGGTTCACCAACCTCACCCAGGACCACCTCGACTTCCACGGCAGCATGGACGCCTACTTCGCGGCCAAGGCACGGCTCTTCCGCGACCACCTCGCGCCCGGTGGCGGCGCGGTCGTCAACGTCGACGATCCGGCCTCGGAGAAGCTGATCCGGATCGCGCGGGAGGCGGGCGCCGAGGTGATCCGCGTCGGCCGCGGCAAGGGCGCCGAAGCCGACCTGCGGCTCGTCTCGAGCGAGATCGGTCTCTCGGGGACGCGCGCGATCCTCGAGGACGCGAGCGGCCGCTTCGAGGTCGCGCTGCCGCTGCTCGGGGATTTCAATCTCGAGAACCTGCTCGTCGCAGCGGGGCTCGCGCGCGCGCTCGGCATCGACGGGTCGACGATCGCCGCGGGGGCGGCGGCGTGTCGCCAGGTCCCGGGCCGCATGGAGCGCGTCGTGGGTCCCGGAGGCGCGGAGCCGACCGTGCTCGTCGACTACGCCCATACGCCCGATGCCGTCGACAAGGTGCTCCGCACCGTCCGTCCGCTCTGCCGCGGCCGGCTCGTCGCCGTGTTCGGTTGCGGCGGGGATCGCGATCGCGGAAAACGACCGCGCATGGCCGAGGCGGTCGCCGCCCACGCCGATCTCGCCATCGCGACCAGCGACAACCCCCGCACCGAGGATCCCCTCGCGATCCTCGCCGACGTCGAAGCAGGCCTCTCGAGCCTCTCGAAGGTCCCGGCGGCCGAGCTCTTCGCGAACCGGGCCGCCGGCCAGCGCTGCTATGCGACGATCCCCGACCGCCGCGAGGCCATCCGGCTCGCGATCGCCGGCGCCGCTCCGGAAGACACCATCGTGCTCGCCGGCAAGGGCCACGAGGACTACCAGATCATCGGACGCGAGAAGCTCCCGTTCGACGACCGGATCGAGGCCCGCCGTGCGCTCACGGCCCGGAGGGGCACATGATCGTCGCGACGCGAGCCGATCGGATCTGCGCCTGGACCGGCGGCAGCCTGCTCGCCGGCGCCGCGGACCGGATCGCCCGCGGTACCCGCATCGACAGCCGCGAGGTCGGTCCGGAAGAGCTCTTCGTCGCCATCGTCGGCCCCAACCACGACGCCCACCGCTTCGTCCCCGAGGTCCTCGCCCGCGGCGTCGCGGGGGTCCTCGTCCAGCGCGGCCGCTGCGACGAGACGCTCGTCCCCGGCCGGGCCTTCGTCATCGAGGTCGACGACACGACGCGCGCCCTCGGCGATCTCGGCCGCGGCCATCGCGGCGACTACGCGGGCCCCCTCGTCGGCATCACCGGCAGCAACGGCAAGACGACGACGAAGGAGCTCTGCACCGCCATCCTCGAGGGCGTCGGTCCGACGCTCTCGACCCGCGGAAACCTGAACAACAACTTCGGCGTGCCGCTCACGCTGCTCCGACGACGGGAAGAGGACGTCTTCGCGGTCGTCGAGATGGGCATGAACCATCGCCACGAGATCGAGGCCCTCTGCCGGATCGCGCTCCCGACGATCGGGATCCTGACGAACGTCGGCACGGCCCACATCGAGAACCTCGGCAGCCGCGAGGCGATCGCCGAGGAGAAGGGCGATCTGCTCGCCAGCCTGCCCGCGAGCGGGACGGCCGTCGTCGGGCGCGACGAGCCCCTCGCCTTCGGCCAGGCCCGCCGCACCCGGGCCCGCGTCCTCTCCTTCGGCCGCGACGCCCGCGCCGAGCTCTGCGCGAGCGCGATCCGATTCCTCGACGAAGGGGCCTTCGTGTTCCGGCTCGAGACGCCCTTCGGCCGTGGGGAGATCCGCGTGCCCGGGCTCGCCGAGACGATGATCGAGAACTCCCTCGCGGCGGCGGGCGGCGCGCTGGCGGCGGGCGCCTCCTTCGAGGCCGTCGCGACCGGGCTCGCGCGCTATGCCGGCGTGCCGGGGCGCATGCAGCCGCGCACGCTGCGCGGTGGCCTGCTCGCCCTCGACGACACCTACAACGCCAATCCCCAGTCGATGAAGTCCGCCCTCGAGACCCTCGCGCGCCTCGAGCAGAAGGGGCGCCGCATCGCGGTCCTCGGCCGGATGGGCGAGCTCGGCGATCACGCCGAGGCGGCCCATCTCGAGCTCGGCCGACTCACGGCCACGCTCGGCATCGACGAGCTCTTCGTCCTCGGCCAGGGCGCCGTGAAGATCGCGCAGGGGGCCCGCGAGGCGGGGCTGCCCGACGGACGCGTCCATTTCGAAGAGACGGCGGCGGCCCTCGCCGAGCAGCTCGCCCGCCGCACCGGCGCGGGAGACCGCGTCTTGTTCAAGGGCTCGCGCTCGGCGCGCGTCGAAAAAGTCATCGAGGCACTGGAAGAGGTCGATCGCTGATGCTGTACCACTGGCTCTATCCGCTCGCCGAGACGATCCCCGGCCTCAACGTCGTCCGCTACATCACGTTCCGGACGGCGGCGGCGACGCTGACGGCCCTCTTCATCTCGTTCATCGTCGGCCCCTGGCTGATCCGCCGGCTCGCGGCGCTGCGCGTCGGGCAGCCGATCCGCGAGATCGGCCCGGCCCACGCGGCGAAGGCCGGCACGCCCACGATGGGCGGTCTCCTGATCCTGCTCTCGCTCGTGATCTCGGTGCTGCTCTGGACGGACCTCTCGAATCCCTTCGTCTGGATCGTGCTGGGTCTGACGGCGGGCTACGGCGTGCTCGGCTTCATCGACGACTACGCGAAGGTCACCAAGAAGACGAGCGCGGGCATCTCGGCGCGCGCCAAGCTCTTCTGGCAGGTCCTGCTCGCCTTCGGCGTCGCGATCGCGATCTACACGAGCCCCGCCTTCGACGGCGAGCTCGCGGTGCCCTTCTTCAAGGACTTCACCCCGCACATCGGCTGGCTCTACGTCCCGCTCGCGACCTTCATCATCGTCGCCGCCTCGAACAGCGTGAACCTGACGGACGGCCTCGACGGGCTCGCGATCGGGCCGGTCATGATCTCGGCGGGCACGTTCCTGCTGCTCGCCTACGCGGCGGGCCACGCCGGCATCGCCGAGTACCTCCAGATCAAGAACGTCCCCGGCGCGGGCCAGCTCGCGATCTTCTGCGGAGCGCTGGTCGGCGGCGGCCTCGGGTTCCTCTGGTTCAACGCGTCGCCGGCGGAGCTCTTCATGGGCGACGTCGGCTCGCTCGCCCTCGGCGGCGCGCTCGGCACGATCGCCGTCCTGATCCGCCAGGAGATCCTGCTCGCGGTGGTCGGCGGGATCTTCGTGATCGAGACGCTGTCGGTCATCATCCAGGTCGCGTCTTTCAAGCTGACCGGGAAGCGCGTCTTCCGGATGGCGCCGATCCATCATCATTTCGAGGAGCTGGGCTGGCCCGAGCAGAAGATCGTCGTCCGTTTCTGGATCGTCTCGATCATCCTCGGGCTCGTCGCGCTCTCGTCGCTCAAGTTGCGTTAGTCGGGCCCGCGCGTCGCGCGGTGCTGGAGAGTCGTGCTGTTGGAGCTCGCTGGCCGGGAAGTCCTCGTGCTGGGCCTGGGCGTATCCGGGCGTTCTGCGGCGGAACACTGCGTCCGCCGGGGCGCCCGCGTCGTCGTCGCCGACGAACGCCCGCAGAGCCAGATCCCGGAGGCGAGCCGGCTTCCGCCCGGGGTCGTCGGCCATTTCGGCGAGCCCTTCCCCGATCCCGCGCGCTTCGACCTGGTCGTGCCGAGCCCGGGGATCCCGCTCGCGCGTTATGCGGGGCGGGCCCGGCTCGCCTGGGGCGACATCGAGCTGGCGGCGCAGGCGCTCGAGATCCCGATCGTCGCGGTGACGGGCACGAACGGGAAGTCGACGGTCGTCCGCCTGATCGAGGCCCTATGATACGGCGACCACCG
>JBIPOQ010000009.1:0-18989 GCA_044379055.1 Myxococcota bacterium | reverse complement strand
AGGCCTTCCGATGAATCCTGGAGCGCGAGACGAGGCTCGAACTCGCGACCCTCAGCTTGGGAAGCTGATGCTCTACCAACTGAGCTACTCGCGCGCCGGGTGCGATGGTACGGTGGGCCGATTCGAAGCACAAGCCGGGGCCGCCATCCCGATCGATCGCCGCCCGCTGGAGTCCCCGCATGTCCGTCGCCCTGTACGCCCTGACCTGCGGCTGGCTCACCCTCCCGGAGGCCGCCCTGATCGAAGGCGGCGCGCCCGAACCGATCCGGATCCCGGTGCCGGCCTACCTGATCGTGCATCCGAAGGGCACGGCCCTCTTCGACAGCGGGCTCGCGGCGATCTGCTCGTCGCCGTCCCCGCTCCGCGAGGCCTACCTCGGCGACCTCGGTCGGCAGGTCCTCGTGGAGCGCGCGCCCGCGGACGGTATCGACGCCCGCCTCGCCGGCCTCGACGTCGACGTCACGCGCGTCGACTGGCTCATCAACTCGCATCTCCACCTCGACCACGCCGGCGGAAACGAATCGGTCACGAGCGCGCGACTCCTCGTCCAGCGCCGGGAATGGGAGGCCGCCCACGAGCCCGACCTGATCGCCGCCATGGCCTACAAGCCCGCGGACTACGACCATGGACACGACCGGCTGCTGGTCGACGGGGAGCACGACGTCTTCGGCGACGGATCGGTCGTCTGCATCCCGACCGAGGGCCATACCCCCGGTCATCAATCGCTCCGCGTCCGCCTCGCCCGCGGCGAGGTCGTGCTGGCGGGAGACGCCTGCTACCTGCGAGAGATGCTGGAGTCCCTGCGCCTTCCGCCGGGAGCGGCCTGGGATCGCACCGCGATGCGCGAATCCCTGCTGCGTCTGCGGGCCCTCGAGGCACGGGGGGCGCGTGTCTTCTTCGGACACGACCCGGTCTTCTGGTCGACCCTGCCGCAGGCGCCGACGCCGGTCCGCTGAGGGGCTACTCCTCGATCAGCTCGACGAAGAGCCCGTCGAGCTCGGGAGCGCCCGCAGATCCGATGGACGCCGGGGCCTGGCGAGGCGCCGCGAATCGGGCCATCTCCTCTTCCATCGACACCTTCGCGTGTCGCTCGACCCGCGTCGTGGCCACGGGCTCGGGCCCCAGGAGATCGAGATCGAGATCCGGGCCGACCCCTGCCCCCCAGCGGCTCTCGGGAAGCGCCTCGGTGAGCTCGAGCTCGGAGCCCAGATCGAACGTCGCAGCCGCCAGCCCTCGCGGCGCGCCCTCGGATCCCCCCCGTGCCGCGGCGGCCGGATCGATCCGATGGACGAACGCCGCGGACGCCGGCGTCATTCGCGGGTGGGCGCCGCTCGGGTCGCCCTCGAGGCCGATCCCGAGATCGGCCGCCGCCCGCTCGACGTCGCCGGGCTCCATCGACATCCGCCCGGCGAGATAGGTCTCGAAGAGCGCGTTGTCGGCGAGGGTATTGAGCCGTCGGGGGCGCCCCCGACTCAGCTTGCACAGGACCTCCATCGTCGCCGGCGGAATCAGATCCGGTCGCGCCCGGGCGACCTGGAGCCGATGGGTCAGATAGGCGATCGAGGACTGGAGATCGAGCGGCTGGATCCGCACCCGGACGTCCACGCGCGGGAACAGGCTCGCGTCGTTCTGAATCTGGCGATCGAGCTCGGGCGAGCCGACGAACAGCATCGACATGAGGCGGCGGTCTTCGTATTCGAGCGAGAGCAGGCCCCCGAGCTCGGCGAACACCTGCGGCGACATGACCTGCGCGTCGTCGACGATCAGCACGGCATGCCGACCATCTTCCCGCACGATCGCGAGCTGCTCGTAGATCTGGCCGAGCACCCCCGCCCGATCTCGCGCCGGCTCCTCGGCCCCGAGCTGCCGCGCGAAGCGCTGGAAGATCCCCATCGCGTCCGCGGCCCCCGGCAGCATGACGAGCAGCGTCGCCTCGAAGATCTCCTCCTCGAGCCCGTCGAGGATCCGGCGCGCGAGGAGCGTCTTGCCCATGCCGCCTTCGCCGGTGAGGAGCGTGAGCCCCTTGTGCTGGCGCAGACCGCGTTCGACGCGGCGCTGCGCGTCGCGGTGGCTCGGGCTCTCGAAATAGAGGCGCAGATCCGACTCGTTGCTGAACGGATCCTGGGAGAGACCGAAATGGTGCAGGTGTTCCAAGGCGGGGTCCTCGCGGCGGGCGGCCGCTGATTCAGACGAACGAGATCTTCTTGCGCGCGCTCTTGCGACCGGACTGGGCGTTCGTGTCGACCGGCGGTGCCGTCTCGCTCGGCCCATCGACGACGACGGGCTCGGGACGGATCTCGACCGGAGTCGCCTCGACGTCGCTCACGACGTCGTCGAACGATTCGAAGCTCTCGACGGGCATCGCCTCTTCGCTTTCGTCTTCGGAGAAGAGATCGTCGAACGACTCGAAGCCCGGAGCGGATCCGCCGGTAGCCGCAGGAGAAGCCGACGTCCGATCGGCCGGACGCTCGAGGGCGGCCAGCTTTTCGGCGGCATTGGGGAAGCGCGGATCGAGCTCGAGCACTCGGCGCATGTTCGCGCGGGCCCGATCCCGATCGCCGGCGAGGTCCTGGGCGAGCGCGAGGTCGAAGAAGACGCCGGCGAGCCGATCGCCGGGGAGATCCGGCAGCGCGAGGGCCTGCTCGAGGTGATGCACGGCGTCGCCGTAGCGCTCGAGATCCCGTGCGCAGAGCCCCATCAGGTAGAGACTGTCGAAGCGTCGGGTGGGGGCCTCGAGGCAGATCTTGAACTCCCCGATCGCGTCGGCATAGAGACCCATCTCCCGATAGGCGATGCCGAGGTCGTAGCGCGTGTCGTAATCGCCCTGGTCGAGGGTCGCGCTGACGCCCTTCTTGAAGTCCGAGAAGATGGACTCGAAGCCATCTTCGACGGTCGAGAGGACGACGCCGGCTGCCCGCCCGCGCGCCGAATCCTCGGGCTCGTTGAAGACGTCGGCGAGCGCTTCGCGCAGGTCGAAGACATCGGCGGCCGGTCCTTCCGCCGCGAGCACCGGCGCGAGGGGCTGGGGCGGCGCCGGCGGGAGCACCGGGGCGGGCGTCGGCGCCGGACGGACCTGGACGGGCGGTGCGCTGGAAGGCGCCGTCGCAGACGGGACCGGCGGTCGTGCTGGCCCGACGGGTCGGGGCGGGACGACGATCGTGACCGTCGACGCGGAAATCGAAACGGGGTCCGTCTCCGCCTCCGCGGCATCGAGGCTCGGAGCCGACGTGCTCTCGGCCGGGTCCGTCGATTCGTCGGCCTCGGTGTCGAGCGCGAGATCGAGGCCGAATCCGGAATCCGAAGCCGAAATCGCCTCCGCGCCTTCGTCTCCCTCGAGATCGATCTCGATCGAGAAGCCGCTCGTCCCGTCGCTCGAAGCCTCGACTTCGTCGTCGATCGTGACGACCGACCCGCTCGTGTCGTCGGGGGCGTCCGGGGAATCGAGATCGAACCCGTCCTCGAAGCGGGCCGTCGAACCGAGGTCCCGCTCGGAGGTCCCCGCGACCCGCCGACCGGCCTTGGTACGGACCTCTTCCGCCGCGGGCGCGGCCTCCGGCGCCGAGCCGCGCGCGACCTGGACCTCCCCCATCCGAAGCAACGCGCTCGGGTGGTTGGGAGCGATCTCCAGGATCCGGGTCAGAATCGACTCGGCCTCGTCGAACATCTCCTGCGCGATGTAGAACTCGGCCTCTTCGAGCTCTTCGCGGATCCTCGCCGTCGTCGTCGTCGTCCCGGGAGGCGAGGTCGAGCCGGCAGCCTCGAGCGCGGCCGCAGCGAGATCGAGCTCCTCGCCGAGCTGCTCGGCCGAGAATCCCTCGCCGGCGGCGTCTGCATCGTGACTGATCTCGCCGGGATCGATCTCGAATTCGAACGTGCCGTCCTCGGCGAGCGAGATCGAAGGCCCCTCCTCGTCGGCGACGGCCTCCTCGGTCAAGTCTGCGCCGACCCGGAAGCTCTCGCCCGGGTCGTCGATCTCGACCTCGAAGCCGAGATCCGTGTCCTCGTCGATGTCGACGTCGACGCTCTCGACGACGCCGGACGCGGCCGGATGGTCCGCGACGGCCTCGTCGAGCTCGAGCTCGACCTCGAGGTCGAGCTCCGCGACGGGCGCGGCCACGGGGGCCGCCGGCTCGACGGCGATCAGTCGGGCGGCGGCCTTCGGATCGAGCGTGGCGATGCGATCGCGCAGGACGGCGAGCGCCTTCGCGTCACCGGTCCGCTTGATCTGATCCGCAGCCCGGAGCCAGATCGCGACGGCCTCCGCATTCTGCCCATCGTCCGCATAGGCCTCGCCGAGCTTCTCGAGCGCGGCCCGGTGGTTCGGGTCCTGATCGAGCACGGTGCGCAGCCTCTGGATCGCCTGGGCGCGCTTGCCGTAGCGGAGGTACACGCTCGCCTCGGCGAGCAGCTGGTCGGGATCGCCTTCGAGCGGCTGGACAGGGGGCCGAGCTCCGCCCTTCGGCCCCTCGAGCTGGATCTCCTCGTCATCGCCGAGCTCGAGCTCGTCTTCTCCGAGATCGTTCGCGGCGGTCGGACGCGTACCCGAGACGGTGACGAAGGGATCGTCTTCGAGCAGCTCCTCGTCCTCGATCTCCGGCTCACCGATCTCCGATACGTCGACCGCGAGTCGCGACCGCGCACCGACCTCGTCGGCCGGAAGGCGCTGCATCAGCTCGCGCGCCTTGTCGTCGTCTCCACGATCGCGGTAGAGCTTCGCGAGGGTGCGCGTCGCTTCCGCGAGCTTCGCATCGTTGCCCATCTGGGCGAAGAGCTCGATGACGAGCTCGAATTGCGGCGGCTCGGCCGAGACCTGCAGCGCGCGCAGCGCGAACGGCTCGGCGCGATCGGGCTTCCCGGCGACCATCAGGGTCCGGACCATGCCGGTGAGCGCACCGAGATGGTCGGGCTTCAGCTCGAGGATGCGCTCGCGCACGGCGACGAGCTGATCGCGATCCTGCTGGTTCTCGAGCTCGCGGGCCGCGGCTTCGTATTCCGCGAGCGCTTCCGCCGTCATCTTCTCCTGGCGGAGGAGCTCGGCGACCTTGAGTCGGCTCGTCGTGTTGGTCGGGTCGAGCGCAGCCATCTGGCGGAGCAGCTCGAGCGCGTCGGTCTTGCGGCCCTCGCGGTGATAACCGTCGGCCGCGGTCTGCAGGGCCCCGATGGCCTCTGCATCGAGACCCATGCGCTGATAGAGCTCGGAGAGCGACACGTAGGCCGCATAATGCTTCGGATCGAGGTTCAGGATCTGCTTGTAGACCGCGACGGCCCGGGCATCGAATCCGTCCTGGCGGTATTGCTGGGCGACCTTGGCGTACTGGGCGATCGCGTCTTCGGTCTGCCCCCAACGCCGATAGGCGTCCCCGACCTCCAGCAGGAGCTTCGCATCGCGCGGGTCGGCCTGGAGCAGGAGCTGGTACTCCTTCAGCGCCTTGGCCTTCGCGCCTTTCTGCGCGAATTTCCGTGCAGAATCGAGGACTTTTCGTTTATTGAGCGCCAATGATCCCTCGGCTTGGCGAGCGTTCGACGGGCCCCGCCGCAGGCGGACTGCGGCGATGCCTCGGCCCTTCCTATCGGCGACCTAGAACGCCCCTTGAGGCGAGTCCGTGGGGTCGAAGGGACGCCCTGGGGCCGCCCCGTGGGGCCAGAGCGAGACGATGGGCGCCCGGAAAAGACTGGAGCAGCAGACCGGGACACAGGGCCCTTCGAAGCGCGGATCCGACGACCGCTCGCGTCAGGCGGACTCGGGCCGCAGGCGAGCGACCAGGGCCTCGAGACCGAAGCGGTAGCCCACCGCCCCGAGACCGGAGATCACGCCGAGGGCGATCGGAGAGACGTAGGAGTGCTGGCGGAAGCTCTCCCGGGCGTAGACGTTCGAGAGGTGGACCTCGACGATCGGCAGCCGGGTCGCGACGAGGGCGTCGCGCAGGGCGACGCTCGTATGCGTGAAGCCGCCCGGATTGATGAGGATCCCCGAGGCCTGGCCCATCGCGGCCTGAATGCGATCGATCAGCTCGCCCTCGTGATTCGACTGGAAGCAATCGACCTCGACGCCCAGGCGCACCGCATCGACCCGCAGACTGCCGTCGATGTCGGCCAGGGTCTGATGGCCGTAGATCTCGGGCTCGCGCTTCCCGAGCAGGTTCAGATTCGGGCCGTGCAGCACCAGGATCCGCATCGCGTGGTCTCCGCGCCGCTCCTCGGAGCCGGCGCCCTTCCCTCAGAGCGCGGCGCGTATCGCCGGCAGGTTGCGGCGGATCAAATAGCGAGCCTTCCCGAGGTTGCCATCGGGTCGCAGGGCGACGACCAGAAAGAGCTCCTCGTCGACGGCGTGGAAGATCAGCTGGACCCGTGCGAGCGAGATCACCGACTCGCGCAGGGGCCCCGCGTCCAGAGCGTCGGAAGCCTTGGCCATGTCGCCCAGGATGCGACCGAACTCGATCCCCGCGAAGGTCGCATCGCCGCCGAGGGGATCCTCCCGGTCTCGCCCGCTGCTCGCGGTCACCTGCGCGACGGAGATGCCGTCGAGACCCATCAAGGCGGCCGAGAACCCGCCCCCGCATTCGTCGACGATGGTCTGGAGCACGGCCTCGAACGTCATCGCATCCCCCCCGCCCGGTTGTCGGCGAGATTCTGGAGCCATCGCTCGAGAGTTGCCAGCACGACCTCTCGGGACGGCCGACCGCTCGTCGCATCGAGCGCCCGCGCCGCCGGGGTCGGGACCGAAGCCGCATCCATCGCCCGGGAACGGACCTGCGAGGCTGCGAGGCGAGCCGACTCCTCGAGCGGATCGAGCTCCTCCCCGGGCAGATCCGCCAGGTCGAAGTCGCCGGCGAACAGGACCCGCTCGGCGACCGAGTTCACGTCGTGCATCTCGTCGACCTGCGCCTCGGCTTCGGCGAAGGCCCGCTCGAGCTCGCTCGTGTCGAGGGGCCGGTCGAGCTCGATCGGGAAGGCCTCGAAGGCGGACGACGCCTCGGCCCCCTCCGCCTCCGCGATCTCGAGCGCATCCAGGGACGACAGGCCCGCTTCCAGGGCCCACTGATCGAGGCCCTCCTCGAGGACCCGTCGGGCTGCACGGCCCTCGCTCTCAGGCAGGAGCGCGAGGGCGAGGATCGCACGGGCCGGCCACTCGATCGCTTCGCCGAGGGCTGCGATCGCGAGCGCGGTGCGCCCCGCGCGACGATCCCGCTCGGCGGTGGCGATCCGTTCGAGACGCTCGCGCCGGATCCACGCCGACCGACCCAGCTCCATCGTGTCCTCCACTCCCCGGATCCGATCCCGTCCGCGTTCCGAGCTCAACGACCTGCGCGCCAGCCGGCCGGCAGGATCTCTTCCGGGCGCAGCGAGACGGTGCCTGCTCGCCCGATCCCTTTCAAGACGACGAAATGGATGCCCGCGCCCTCGCGCTTCTTATCGACGCCGATGGCGGACAGATAAGCCTTCCGCGGGCGATCGGGGGGGGTCGTGGGCAATCCCGCCCGTTCGAGCAGGGCTGCTAGGCGCCCGGTGGTTCCGGCCGGGGAGAATCCGAGCGCCTCCGAACGTTCGGCCGCGAAGACCATGCCGATCGCGACGGCTTCGCCATGAAGCAGGCCGCGGTAGCGGGCGTGCTTCTCGATCGCGTGGCCGAGGGTGTGTCCGAAATTGAGCAGTCGGCGGAGACCGCCCTCCCGCTCGTCCCTGGCGACGACCTCGGCCTTGATCGCACAGGCGCGCGAAAGGCCATGGAGCAGGATCTCCGGCTCGAGATCGAGAAACGCCTCGATGTGCTCCTCGAGCCATTCGAACAGGTCCGCGTCCCAGATCGCCGCCGCCTTGATCAGCTCGGCCGCCCCGGCCGCGCGCTCGCGGCGAGGCAGGCTCGCGAGCGTCGCCGTGTCGATGAAGACGCCCCGCGGCTGATGGAAGGCGCCGACCAGGTTCTTCCCGCGCGCGAGGTTGATCCCGGTCTTCCCGCCGATCGAGGCGTCGACCATGGCGAGCACCGTCGTCGGGACCTGGACGAAGGGAATCCCGCGCAGGAAGGAGGCCGCCGCGAAGCCCGATAGATCCCCGACGACCCCACCGCCGAGGGCGACGACCGCCGCGTGCCGATCGAGCTCGAGGTCGAGGAAACGCTCGTAGAGGCGTCCGAGCTCGCGGAGGTTCTTCGACGCGTCGCCGTCCGGAACGACGATCCGGCCGGCCCGAGTCCCCGCCTTCGCGAGGCCACGCACCAGCAACGGCGCATAACGCCGGGCGACCGGTGCGACGCTGACGACCGCCACCTTCTCGACGCCGAGCAGCGCTCCGATCCGCGCCCCGATCGTCTCGAGCCAGTCGTGGCCCAGCTCGATCGAATAGCTCCGCTCCGCGAGGGCCACCGGGACGCTGGCTCGCGCCTCCCCGTCCCCCTTCCCTCTCGCGGAACCCGGCGCCTTGGCGCGTCCGACCGACTTTCGAGCCCCCATCTGCTTCCCCCCCCGCGCCGGCCTGACCTTCGACCCATCCGACCCCGACCGCCCGGTCTTCCCGACCGCTTCCGAATCCCCGAGTCGAGCGACGATCCGCTCGGCGACCGCATCGGGCGTGCCCGAGGCGTCGACGCAATGATCGGCCGCCGCATAGTAGGGCTGCCGGACCGCGAGCAGCGCCTCGAGCTTCGCGGCCCGTCCCGCCGCGTCGACGCCGGCCAGCAGCGGCCGGCTCGCGGCGTCGCCGATCCGCTCGAGCAACGTCTCGATCGGGACGTCCAGATGGACGATCACCCCTCGTTGCCGACAGCGCTCGAGGGCTCCGGGCTGGACGATCGCCCCGCCGCCCAGGGCGACGACCGCAGCCGCTTCGGCAGCCGCCTCGATCGCCTCGCGCTCCAGGCCCCGGAACCGGGGCTCTCCCTCCTGCGCGAAGATCTCGGCGACCGTCCGACCGGCCCGGCGTTCGATCTCGAGATCCGTGTCGACGAAGGTCCGCCCGAGACGGACGGCCAGCCGCGGGCCGACGGTCGACTTGCCCGCGCCCATCATCCCGACCAGAAAAATGGGCCTGGGTTTCGACACGGGAGCAGTATAAAAAAAACGGGGGGAGCAAGCTCCCCCCGTTCCATCACGCCACCGATCGGAACCTCACTGGATTCCGGTGGCCGGCTCGCGTGTCTAGTTGGCCGCCATCTCCGGCAGCCGCACGATCCGCGGCGTCACGAAGACCAGCAGCTCCTTGCGCTGATCCGTGAGCTCGTTGTTCTTGAACATGTTCCCGATGACCGGGATCCGGTGCAGGTACGGGACCCGGGTCTGGCGCTGGCTCTTCGTGATCGTGTAGATGCCGCCGAGGACCAGGGTCTGGCCGTCCTTCACCAGGGTCTCCGTCTGGGCGACGTTCTTCGAGATCGCGGGCGAGCCGGTCGGCGTCGGCACCGTGCTGTCCGGCGCGTTCCGGGTCACCACGATGGCCATGATGATGCTCTGGTCCGCCGTGATGTGGGGCGTCACGACCAACGACAGCACCGCATCGATGAACTCGAGCCTGGCATCGCCACCCTCGAAGGTCTGGAACGGGATCGACACACCCTGCTGGATCGTCGCTTCCTTGTTGTCCAGGGTCACGATGCGCGGGCTCGAGATGACCTTGCCGTCACCGGTCGACTCCGCCGCCTGGATCTGCGCGTCCACCCGGAAATCCTCGTCGAGGATGAGGGCGCCGAGCGAGAGCAGGCCCGTCGGGACCGCCGTGATCGGATTCGCGAAGGCCAGGCTGTTGTCGTCGATGAAGCGATAGTCCTCGCTGCCGAGATCGGTGCGCAGCGTGTCGGGATCGAAGGGATCGACGAACTGCTGCGTCTGGATGCCCCACACAGAGCCGAGCTCGCGCGAGAAGTCCAGGTTTGCCTCGACGATCTTGGCCTCGATCATGACCTGCGGCGTCTGGGTATCGATCGCCGCGATCAGCGCGCTCGCCTCGTCGATCACGGAGCTGATGTCCTTGATGATGAGGGTGTTGGTGCGCTTGTCGAGGTTCACGGTGCCGCGCGACGAGAGCAGTCGACGCACGAGACCTTCGATGTCCTTGACCGCCGCGTAGTTGACCGGCAGGAGCTTGACCTCGAGATCCTCGAGCTTCTCCTTGTTCCGGCGCTCCTGGAGTCGGACCTCCTCCTCCGCCTTGAGGACGTCGGCCGGCGCGATCCGCAGGACGTTGCCGACCCGGACGAAGCCCAGGCCCTTGGTCATGAGGATGACGTCGAGCGCCTGATCCCAGGGCACCTCGACCAGCCGGATCGTCACGTTCCCGGAGACCTCGTCGCCGGCGATGATGTTCAGATCCGAGACCTCGGCGATCAGCCGGAGCACGTCCGCGATCGCCACGTCCTTGAAGTCGAGCGAGACCCGTCGACCGCGGTACTCCTTGCCGTCGATCAGGCCGCCCTCTTCGAGGACCTCGATCGCCGCCGGAACCTCGACTGCCGCGGGGGCGGCCGAAGCCTGGGCCGGCGCCGGCTCGGCGAAGAGGGCCTCGGCGGCCTCCATCGCAGCCGGCGAGACCTGGTTGGAAGTCGCTTCGAGCTCCTCGACGCTCGGGAGGCTCGCTGCGGCCGACTCGGCCGCGGGCTCGCCGGCCGAGGCCAGAGCCTGCGGTGCCGCCGGATCGGACGCGGGCGACGCGCCCGGGAAGGCGGGCGGCGAGGCCGCCGCGACGCCCATGTCCTCGAAGTCGACGAAGAGCGTCGAGCCGTGGGTACTGAAGACCGGCTTCTGGTCCGGGGCCCGGGTGAAGACCACGCGGACTTCGGGCACGTCGACGTCGGGCTGCTGGAAGGCATGGATCATCGAGACCGGGCCACCCTGCTCGGGGAAGAGCCGGTCGGACGCCTCGGCGCTGATCGATGCATTCGCGATCCGCACGACGAGCGTCCCCGGATCGGGGCTGTAGGTCGTGTACTGGATGGCCTGGTTCGCGAGGATCGCGGTCCGGTCCATGCTGTCGAGCCTTTCGAAGCTGAGCCCGTAGATCTCGCTCGAGGCCGAGACGGCCGCGCTCGAGGGCTGGGCCGGCACCTCGGCCGGGATCGATTCGGGCGCCGCGGACAGCGCCGTCTCCGATGCCGGCTCTTCCATCGACGAAGCCATCGCGTCCGGGCTGGCCGGGGCCGCGGTCGCCATCGGCTCGACCGCGGTCGCCGCGCTCGCGAGGAACGCCGCGGCCGTCGCGTCGAGGGCCGTCGTCATCGACTGGGCGAGAGGCTCGCCGTCACCGATCGCGACGAACATGCCCGTCGCGCCCGGCATCAGCTGGCGATTGGCAAAATCTCCCGACTGGCTTCCGCCGTCGATCACGATGCGAACCTTGCCTTCGTGGGCGCCGAGTCGCGCCGCCGTCACGAAGGGCGAGTCGAGCTTTACGTTCTTCGCGGTCGGGCCCACCTTGACGCCCTGGACGTCGATCACCAGGCGCATGGGCTTCTCGAGCGTGAAGACCTCGATGTTGTCGAGCGTGCCGTCCGCAGCGAGACCCACGAGGGCCCCCCCATCCACGGGCTGGACCGAGAGACCGGTCAGCATCGTGGCCGGCTTCGCGCTCGGCATGACCTCGACCTTCGTCTCCTCGCTCGCGGCGAGCGGCTCGGACTCGGGACCCCAGGGTGCCGCCTCCGAGGCCTCGGCCCCGTCGGACTCCGAGACGAGCGTCATCGACGCCTCGTCCGCGGCCGCCTCCGCGCCGGCCAGCGATTCGCCGTCCTCGCCGAGAGCCTCGTCGAGCAGGGCCTGATCGCTCATGCCGGGCTGGATCCGGATCTGGAGACCCTCTCCCTCGACCGCGACGTCTGCACGTCCGACGACCGAGAGCTGGACCTCGACCCGGGTCAGCGGGGTACCGGACTCGTCCTCGAAGGTCGAGACCGTGACCATGTCGACCACGCCGTCGTAGGCCGCCACCTGTCGGGCATCGCCTGCGACCGCGTCGGCGAGGCTCTCCGCCTCCGCCTGGTCCACACCGACGAGGTCCACGACGACGAGCTTCTCGTCCTCGCGTTCCGTCAGCGAGTAGACCGGATCGACCAGTCCATCGAGGAATACGACACTCCCCTCGCCCTCACGCGAGACCGAGACGTCGCCCAGCGTTTGAACCGTCTCGCCCGCATCGGCACTCGACGGCGCCTGCGGCGAGGCACAACCCATCGCCACGATCGCGACGCCACAGGCCGCAATCGCGCTCCGGATCAATAACCCCAGCCATCCGTTGTTCGGACCGACCATCGAGCTCACCCTCCCTGGCTCAAACGAATCCGCAACTCCACGTCCTTGGTCGTCCGCTCACCTGCGAAGTTTTCGTAGGTTTCCTGGACGAGGACGAGGTTGTCGCCGATGTGAATCACTTCACCGTTGTTCTTCCCGATCTGCGAACCTTCACGCACGATGTACGACCGACCGCCCGGGTCGAGGATCAGGGCGCGCGGATTGTTCGCGTCCCAGATCACCGCCGAGAGCTCGAGCTGTCCGAGCTCGAAGTCGGCGAGCGGACCGAAGGTCTTCTTGTCCTGCTTGCCTTCGTCGTCGAACTGGAACGAGCGGAAGGGGTCGCGCTTGTCCGTCGGGTCGTAGAAGTAGTCGCGGCCTCCGGCGGCGTACGAGGTTCCCCCGCCGCCCGGCGCCTTTCCCTTCTTCCCGCGCTTCCCGGCGGCAGCCTTCGCGGGCTCCTTCTCCGAGCCCTTGCGAGCCGCCAGGGCCTCACGCTCCTTGGTGAAGTCCGCGGTCGTCGGTGCGTTGCTCGAATCGCCTTCCCCACAGCCGCTCGCGAGCGCGATCGTCAGGGTCAGCCCGAGCACGAGAATGCCTCTCGTCTGCATAAACGCTCTCCGTTCGTCGGATCGCCCGCTCATCGATCAGGCCTCGTTGGACAGGAACCGGTACGTCCTGGCCTTCCCAGCCACCTTGAGCCGCGTTGCCGCCTGGGTCTCCTTCGAGACCTGGATGTCGAGACTTCCGATGTTCACGATGCGGGGCAGCGAGGCCACCATCTCGAAGAAGCGCGCAAGGTCGTGGTACGACCCCTCGATCTCGAGCTGGAAGGGGACCTCGGCGTAGAAGTCGCGCGGGACTTCCTGGTCGCGATCGATGGACTTGATCGTGACGCCCACCTTCTTGCCCGCCGTGCTGATGTCCTGGAGGAGATCCTCGAACTGCTTGCGGTTCGGGAGCTGCTTCAGGGCGAGATCGAGATCGCGCTCCATCCCCTCGATCTCGGCCTCGACGGCCGGGATGTTCGAGGCGACCACTCGCGCGTTGTTGACCTCGCGCTGGAGCTCCTGGGCTCGCAGCACGAGCTCCTTGCGCTCCGCCCGAATCGGCTGGTAGAAGAGGTGCAGGTAGGCGCCCGCCAGGGCGACGAGGAACCCGGAGACGACCGCGAGGCGGACCGTCTTCGGCACCTTCGCCAGGCGCTCCATCTGCGCGTCGATGTCGAAATTGAACTCGAGAGCCATCATTCCCTCCGGTTCAGGACGCCTTGACCTTGGGTTGATCCGACTTCTTCTTGGCTTTGGCCTTCTTGGCCCCCTTCGCCGCCGGGGCCGTCATGTCGGCCTTCAGCTCGAAGTTGACGAGTCGGACGCCCTTCACCATCTCGCCGCCCTCGGTCTTCTCGAGATCGACGTTCTTGAAGTACTCGGAACCGTTCAGGCTGCGCAGGAAGTCGGCCACCACGCCGGTGTCGAGACTCTTGCCCTTGAGCCGGATCTCGTTGCCCTTCGTGGTGATCGAGGTCAGCCAGAGCCGATCGGGAACCCGCGACGAGATCTCGTCGAGAACCCGCACCGGTCCGTTCCGCGCCCGCTCGAGGCTGTCGATGACGTCGAGCTTGTCCTGGAGGTGCTGCTTGCGAGTCTTGAACTTCGCGATCAGCGCCTGCTGCGGCTTGTAGCGCTCGATGTCGGCTTCGAGCTGCGCGACGTTCGTGCGCGCCATCTCGACGTCGCTCCGGGCGCTCGACCCGAGGAAGAACCCGCCGCCGGCGAGGACCACGAGGCCCAGCACGAGCAGCGCGATCGTCTCCCGGATGTCGGCTGCACGCTTCGCTTCGCGGTGGGGAAGGAGATTGATCTCGACCATCATCGTTCGACCCTCCGCGTGGCGAGCCCGATTCCGACGGCGAGGCTCGGAGCGATCGCCGCCAGGTAGTCCGGATCGAAGCCCCGCGCCGAGACCATGTGGGCCAGCGGATTCATGATCTCCGTCTCGATCCCGGTCCGGCTCTTGAAGGCGGTCGCGAAGCCCGCGATCCGCGCGGCCCCGCCGGAGAGCAGCACCCGCGTGATGCGCGCGTCCGCCGAGGTCGCCGTGAAGAAGTCGAGGGACCGGGAGATCTCCCCGATCACCGTGTCCGAGACGCTCCGCATGGCCTGCTCGACTTCCTGCGGAATCACGTCCTGGACCTGGCCGCCGTCGGCTGCGTTGCCGAGCTTGATGCGCTCCGCCTCCTCGAAGGAGATCGAGAGCGCCTTCTGGATCTCCTCGGTGTAGTGCGCACCACCCGTCATGATGTCGCGGGTGAAGGCCGGGATGCCGTTGCGGATCACGTTGATGTTGACGACCTGGGCCCCGATGTTGACCAGCGCCGTCACCTTGCTGGGATCCTGCTCGTAGTTGAGCTCGAAGGCGTTCTGCACCGCGAAGGCCGCGACGTCGATCGCCACCGGGTTGAGGCCCGCCTCGGTGATGACCTGCACGTAGTCGTCGATCAGGTCCTTCTTGGCGGCGACGAGGAGCACGTCCATCTGCCCCTCTTCCGGGTTCGCCGTCAGGATCTGGAAGTCGAGATTGACCTCGTTGACGTCGAACGGGATGTACTGCTCGGCCTCCCACTGGATCTGGCCTTCGAGCTCCTCGCGGCTCATCTGCGGCAGGTGCACGCGCTTCACGATCACGGAGTGGCCCGACACGGAAGCCGCGACGTCCTTGCCCCGGATCTTGCCCTGCGCGATCGCCTCGCGGATCGCTTCGACGATCGATCCCGAGTTGAGGAACGCGCCCTGGACGATCGACTCGGGCGCGAGCTGCGCCTGGCCGAGCGCGCGAAGGTCGAACCCCTTGTCCCGGCTCTTGCGCGCGATCTCGACGGCCTTGACCGCATGCGACCCGATGTCGAGGCCGATCGCGGTCGCCCTTCCGAAGCCCGGTAGAGAAATGTTCATTGCGAGGATCCCCTCCGCGTTCCTATTGCCGGTAGCCCGAGTGGCCGTTGCCGCTCGCGTGTCCCATCGAGGGCTCGTCGTCCGAGCCGCCGAAAACCCGATCCTTGTCGGAGACCTTGAGCTCGAGCGCCAGAAGGATCTTGCGCTTGGTATCGAGGCGGCACGGCCGGCCGGCTTCCACGCGATCGATCGTGAGCGTCGAGAGCCCCGCTTTCCGCGCGAGCTCCGCTTTGCTCATCATGAAATTCTCCCGGAATCTCTGGACTTGATTCGTGGCCACCGATCATCCTCCGCAACCCGATCCACGCTGGTCGGGTCCGACCGACCGCGTATCGGACCGCTGTTTCAGGGACTTGAGGTGGTCGGACGCGGCTTCTTGGTGCGGCGGATCACTTTGACGGGCCGGCAGGCCGTACGAGTCGGCCGGTTCGGGGCGAGGCATTTCCCCGGCACGCAATCTGGTTCAGGGCGGCAGGCGGCCGGCCGATCAGGATCCGGGACCCGCGCGGCGACGGAATCCGATGCGCGTCCGACCTGCAGAAACCCGCGACCCGCCAGGAAGAATGCCCATGTTCCAGAACATCCTCATCGTAGACGACGACCAGGCCCTCCGAGAGAGCCTCGAGCTCCTGCTCTCGGCCGAGGGCTACTCGGTCCGGACCGCGCCGAACGGCCAGGTCGCCCTCGAGCTGCTCGAGGTCTCGCCCGTCGACGCCATCCTGTGTGATCTCCGCATGCCCGGACTCGACGGCTTCGACCTGATCCCGCAGATCGCTCGGCAATGGCCCGGCATCCCGATCATCCTGATGTCGGCCCACGGGACCGAGGACCTCGCGATCGAGGCGATCCAGCGCGGCGCCTACGACTACCTCGCCAAGCCCTTCCAACCCGCCGAGATCCGGCTCACCCTGCGCAAGGCCGCCGAACGGGAGAGCCTGCGCCGCCAGAACGCCCTTCTCCAGCGCGACATGTCCCGCAACCTCGGCGAGCGCGCGATCGTCGCCGCCTCGGACGAGATGATCGCGCTGCTCGAGATGCTCGAGCGCACGGCCGCGTACAAGTCGACCGTGCTCGTGACCGGCGAGAGCGGCACGGGCAAGGAGGTCATCGCACGCGCGATCCATGCGCAGTCGCCGCGCCGCGACGCGCCCTTCGTCGCCGTGAATTGCGGCGCGATCCCCGAGAACCTGCTCGAGAGTGAGCTCTTCGGTCACGTGAAGGGCGCCTTCACCGGAGCCTCGCGTGCCCATCGCGGGCTCTTCGCCGAGGCCCACCAGGGGACGCTCTTCCTCGACGAGATCGCCGAGCTCCCGACCGCGCTCCAGGTCAAGCTGCTGCGTGCGATCCAGGAGGAGGAGATCCGGCCGGTCGGCGACAACAAGGCCCAATCGGTCGACGTCCGGGTGATCGCGGCGACTGCGCGCGACCTGACGCACGAGATGGAGACGGGCCGCTTTCGCGAGGATCTCTTCTATCGCCTGAACGTGGTTCGGCTCGAGGTGCCGCCCCTGCGCGTCCGCCGCAAGGACATCCCGCTGCTCGCCGACCATTTCCTGGGCCGCTTCCGGGTCGCGCTCGCGAAGAACGTACGCCGGGTCTCCGATCAGGCTCTCGAGCTGCTCGTCGCCTACGACTGGCCCGGGAACGTTCGGGAGCTCGAGAACCTGATCGAGCGGGCGGTGATCCTGACCGACGGTGACGTCATCGAGGTCGATGCCCTGCCGGCGGGCGTGCAATCCGGGGCCATCGGCCGCGCGGGACGCGGCGCGCCGGGCTCCACGAGTGCGGCGTCCGACGGGGATCTCTCGATGCGACGCGCACGTCAGCATTTCGAGGCCGACCTGATCCGACGCGCCCTCGCCCGTACCGGCGGCAATCGGACGCATGCGGCGAAGCTGCTCGAGATCAGCCACCGCGCCCTCCTCTACAAGCTGAAGGACTACGACATCCGCGATTGAGCGGCGTCGCCCTCACGGACCCCGCGGCCCGCCGTCGACTCCGCGAGCGCGGGCAGGACGAATCGGAAGCAGGCGCCTCCGAGCGCCGACGGTCCCGGCTCGAGCTCGACCGCCCCTTCCATCTCCTCGGCGAGGCGCCGGGCATTGGCGAGACCGAGGCCCGTGCCTTCGCCGGGGGGCTTCGTCGTGAAGAAGGGATCGAAGATCCGCTCGGCGTGGACCGTCGAGACGCCGGGGCCCGAGTCGAGCACGCGACAGATCAGCGCGTCCACCCGCGGTAGCGCTCCGGTCCTCGCGTCGTCTTCGCCGCGTCGCCGGCGGCGGAGCCCGGGACCGACCTCGAAGCGGATGCAGCGCGCTTCCCGGCCGCGGACGGCCGCCACCGCGTTGAGCGCGAGATTGAGCAGGATCTGGAGCGCGAGACCGAGATCGCCGCGAGCGGGCACCATCCCCTCGGCAATCTCCACCTCGAAGCGGATCCCATCGGAGGCGTGCTGGGTCGAGACGAGCTCGATCACCCGCCGGACGACGTCGGCGAGGTCGAGCGGTCCACGCTCGATCCGCGGTGGCCGCGAGAAATCGAGCAGCTGTCGCAGGATCACGCGCACCCGCTCGCCCTGCTCGGCGGCGCGCGTGATGCATCGCCGCCCCTCGTCCCCGAGCCCCGGATCGCGCCCCGCCAGATCGAGAAAGGCGAGCATCGCTCCCATCGGATTGCCGACCTCGTGGGCCACCCCCGCCGCGAGGCTCCCGACGAGGGCGAGGCGCTCGGCCCGGTCGAGCCCCTCCCGCGCCTGCAGGAGGCTCCCGTTCGCGGTTCGCAGGTCCCGAACCGCCTTCTCGAGGGCGCCGGTGCGCGCCGCGAGGTCGACCTGCATCTCGTTGAAGGCCCGAGCGAGGGAGGCGATCTCGGCGACCCCCTCCACGGGAATCCCGGCGCCCACGTCGGCTTCCCCGATGCCCCGGACCGCGGAGACGAGACGGTGGAGCGGCCCGACGATCCGCCGCCGCAAGAGCGTCCACCCGAAGAGCACGAACACGACGACGTCGCCCACGAGCACGACGCCGAGGAGCAGCGCCGGAAGCGGTGCATCGATCCGACCGACGAGCATTTCCCCGGCTTCGCGTCCGGGCGCGGCGAACCGGATGGGCTCCCACGGCGCTCCCGACTCGACGATCGGCTGCCCCGTCCCGCCGACCGCCTGCGCGAGGGCTCTCGTGCCTCGATCGATCTCCTGGGCGGAGACGTTGAGTCCGCGCACTGCGCCGCGCGCGTCGATCGTCCACCAATGCCCTGCGTCGGCGACGTCGAAGTCCACGATCCCGTTGCGCGTCGAGGCGAGGAATCCCCTCCCGAGCAGGCCGTGGAGGGTCTCGACCCGCGCGTCGTCGACCTCGAGCAGGACGGCCGCCAAAAGCGCCGTCCCCGTCGCCATCACCAGGGCGAGCGAGATCAGGATCTCCGCATGAACGCCCTGGCGGAGCCGCACGCTCAGTCTCCCCGGACGGGATCCTCGATCCCCAGCTTCTCGAGGCGATAGCGGAAGGAGCGGAACGAGATCCCGAGCAGACGCGCCGCGCGCTTCTTGACGCCGCCCGTGGCGCGGAGAGCCTCGGAGAGGAGCGAGCGCTCGTAGTCCGCGACGAGACGCTCGAGATCGACCCCCTCGCTGGGAATCCGGGAGACCTCGCGTCGCTCACGGGCCTGGACCACGCTGGACGGCAGCAGATCGATTCCGATCGTGGGGCCGCGGGAGAGCGCGACCGCCCGTTCGATCAGGTTCTCGAGCTCCCGGACGTTGCCGGGAAAGCCATGCCGGGAGAGGACTTCGTAGGCCTCGGCGTCCATCCCTTCGACCCGTTTT
>JBIPOQ010000252.1:0-5628 GCA_044379055.1 Myxococcota bacterium | reverse complement strand
CCCTGGATCCGCTTCTTCCGAAACGCCCGCGCCTGGCTCGCGCGCCTCGAGCGAGGAGACGCATGACGTCCGCTTCCGGCATCGACCCCCTGCTCGCGATCTCGCCCCTCGACGGACGCTATGCGACGAAGCTCGACGACCTGCGGCCGCTGGTCAGCGAGTTCGGACTGATCCGAAACCGGGTCGTCGTCGAGCTGCGCTGGTTCGCCGCGCTCGCGGAGAACCCGGGGATTCCCGAGGTGCCCCCGCTCTCCACTGCGGCCCGCGCTGCGCTCGTCGCGATCGAACGCGACTTCGCGCCGAAGGACGCGGCGGCGATCCGCGCGATCGAGGCCCGCACGAACCACGACGTGAAGGCCGTCGAGTACTGGCTGAAGGAACGCTTCGCCGCCGAGCCGGGCCTCGCCCCCGCCCGGGAGTTCATCCACTTCGCGTGCACGTCGGAGGACATCAACAACCTCGCCTACGCCCTGATGCTGGCGGAGGCGCGCGAGCAGCTCCTGCTCCCGGAGATGGACCGCCTGGTTGCCGAGCTGCGCCGCCAGGCCGGCCTCCATGCCGAGCAGCCGATGCTCTCCCGGACCCACGGCCAGCCCGCGACGCCGACGACCCTCGGCAAGGAGCTCGCGAACGTGGGCCAGCGCCTGCTGCTCGAGCGCCAGGCGCTCGCTGCGGTCGAGATCCGGGGCAAATGCAACGGGGCCGTCGGCAACTTCGCGGCCCATTGCGTGGCCTATCCCGACGTCGACTGGGAGGACCACACGCGACGGCTCGTCGAGTCGCTCGGCCTCGCCTTCAATCCCTTCACGACCCAGATCGAGCCCCACGACTGGATCGCCGCCTACTGCCACGCGCTGATCCGCTTCGACACGGTCCTGCTCGACTTCGTGCGCGACGTCTGGGGCTACGTCTCGATCGGCTATTTCAAGCAGCGCACGGTGGCCGGCGAGGTCGGCTCCTCGACCATGCCCCACAAGGTGAACCCGATCGACTTCGAGAACGCGGAGGGGAACCTCGGCGTCGCGAACGCCCTGCTCGGCCACCTCGCGGAGAAGCTCCCGGTCTCGCGCTGGCAGCGGGATCTCTCGGACTCGACGGTGCTGCGGACCCTGGGCCAGGGCCTCGGCCATGCCCTGCTCGCGATCCGCGCGGCGCTCCGTGGGATGGGCAAGCTCGCCGTGGATGCGGACCGGCTGGCCGGGGATCTCGCGGCGAATCCGGCGGTGCTCGGCGAGGCGGTCCAGACGGTCATGCGGCGCCATGGCATCCCGGATCCCTACGAGAAGCTGAAGGCGGCGACCCGGGGCCAGGAGGTCGGCCTCGAGGATCTCGCGCGCCTGATCGCCGGGCTCGAGCTGCCGGAGAGCGTGAAGCAGGAGCTCCTGGCCCTCACGCCGGCCCGCTACGTCGGGCTCTCCGCCCGCCTCGCCCGGCGTTTCGCGGAGGGCCGGTAGCGCCCCCCGCCGGGCGGAAGGACGAGCCGAGGGGTGGAGCGATACGGTGCGTCTCGTTATGATCGGCGGCCTGCCGGACGGGGCCGTTCCCGGGCTCGCCGCAGGGAAGGCCGGACCGGCGGATCCACACGGCGATTCTTCGAATTCCCGAGCGAATTCGTGCGCTCGCGACCCCGGGGTCCGAGGCTGATCGATGAATCGGGCCCGCGACGACCGGCCGAACGAGGCGGCGCGCGAGGAACCCGAACGCAACCCATGGAGCGGAAATGAACAAGCGGACGACGGAGCGGGAAGCGGTTGCGGAGCTCCGCGATGGCATGACGATCGGGATCGGCGGCTGGGGCTCGCGCCGCAAGCCCATGTCGATCGTGCGCGAGATCCTGCGCTCGAGCGTGAAGGATCTGACCGTCGTGACCTACGGCGGCCCCGACGTCGGCCTCCTCTGCAACGCGGGCAAGATCAAGCGCCTCGTCTACGGATTCGTCTCCCTCGACTCGATCCCCCTCGAGCCGCATTTCCGCAAGGCCCGCCAGGCCGGCTCGATCCAGGCGGCGGAGCTCGACGAGGGCATGCTGCAGTGGGGGCTGCTCGCGGCCTCGCATCGCCTGCCCTTCCTCCCGACCCGCGCAGGCCTCGGCTCCGACGTGCTGGCGATCAATCCCGACATCAAGCTGGTCCGCTCGCCGTACGCCGACGGCGAGGAGCTCGTCGCGATGCCGGCCCTCGAGCTCGACGTCGCCTTCATCCACATGAACCGCGGCGACGTCCGCGGCAACGGCCAGTACCTCGGGCCGGATCCCTACTTCGACGACATGTTCTGCCGCGCCGCGAAGCGCCGCTTCATGAGCGTCGAGAAGATCGTCGAGACCTCGGCGATGGCGAACGAGGGCCCGCTCCAGACCCGCATCATCAACCGCACGATGGTCGACGGCGTGATCGAGGCCCCCGGCGGCGCCCACTTCACCGAATGTCCGCCCGACTACGGCCGCGACGAGGCCTTCCAGAGCGCCTACGCGGCGACGGCGAAGGACGCGGCGGCGTGGCAGGAGTTCAAGAAGACCTATCTCGACCTCGAGAACGAGGCCGAGTACCAGAAGGCGGTGGGCAAGCGATGACGCAAACGGGAAATGCGACACGCGGAGAGATCTGCGCGGTGGCGGCGGCCGAGGCCTTCCGCGGCAACGGCGAGATCCTCGCCTCCTGCTTCGGGACCGCGCCGGCGGTGGGCGCACGGCTCGCGAAGCTGACCTTCGAGCCCGACCTCCTGATGACGGACGGCGTCTGCACCGTCATCGACAACCCCGCCCCCGTCTCCGGCCCGGCCGAGGCCCCGATCGTCGAGGCCTGGCTCCCCTTCCGCGCGATCTTCGATCATCTCTGGAACGGCAACCGCCACGTCGTCATGGCCGCGAGCCAGATCGATCGCTACGGCAACCACAACTTCGCCTGCATCGGGCCCCACGCGAAGCCGACCGCCCAGCTCCTCGGCATGCGCGGCGCCCCCGGCAACTCGATCTCCCACACCACGAGCTACTGGGTCGCCGCCCAGACGAAGAGCGTGTTCGTCGACAAGGTCGACATCGTCTCGGGCGTCGGATACGACCGGGCCGCGAAGCTCGGGAAGGCCTCGACCCGGGGCCACGACGTGCGCTTCGTGATCTCGAACCTCGCCGTCTACGACTTCCAGACCCCGGACCACCGCATGCGCCTGCGCTCCGTGCATCCCGGCGTCAGCGTCGACGAGGTCGTCGCGAACACGAGCTTCGAGCTGGTCATCGAGGGCAAGATCCCCGAGACGCGGCGACCGACCGACGAAGAGCTGCGTCTGATCCGCGAGAAGATCGACCCCAAGGGTTTCCTCAACAAGGAAGTGCCGAACCCCGCCTAGCGCGAGGTCCCCGCCACGATCCCGGAGCCCGCCCCCCGTGCCCAACCCGCTCAAGACCCGCGTGACCGAGCTGTTAGGCTGCGACTACCCGATCCTGCAGACCGGGATGGGCTGGGTCGCGTACCCGGAGCTCGTCGCCGCCGCCTGCAACGCCGGCGCCTTCGGGTTCCTCGCGGCGGCGACGATCCCCCCCGACCAGGTCGGCGAGGCGATCCGGGACATCAAGACCCGCACGAGCCGGCCCTTCGGCGTCAACTTCCTCATGGACGCACCCGGCGCCGACGTGATCAGCGAGGCGATCATCCGCGAAGGCGTGCGCGCCGCCGGGTACAACCGGGCGCCGAACGCGCAGCTGATCCAGAAGCTGAAGGCCGGGGGCGTGGTCTGCGTGCCGACCTGCGGCGCGGTGAAGCACGCGGTCAAGGCCGAGCAGCTCGGTGCGGACATCATCATCGTCCAGGGCGCCGAGGGCGGAGGCCATACCGGCTCGGTGCCGACGACGCTGCTCGCGTCCGCAGCGGCGGACGCGGTCGGCGTTCCGGTCGTCGCCGCCGGCGGCTTCAAGGATGGACGCGGGCTCGTCGCGGCCCTCGCCTTCGGCGCCGAGGGCGTCGCGATGGGCACGCGCTTCCTGATGACGAAGGAGAGCCCGGTCCCGGACGTCACCCTCGCCCGCTACCTCGCGGCCGAGGTCTCGGACGTGGTCGTCAGCGAGGCGCTCGACGGCCTCCCGCAGCGCATGATCGCGAACGAGCTCTCTCGGCGCCTCGAGCGCGCGGGCCCGGTCGCGAAGCTCGTCATGGCGATCCAGAACGCGCTCGCGCTGCGGCGCGAGACCGGCGCGACGATCCCCGAGCTGCTGCGCAGCGCGCTCGCGATGCGGCGCAACCAGAAGCTCTCGAACGCGCAGATGATCCTGGCGGCAAACGCGCCGATCCTCGCGCGGATCGCGATGAACGACGGCGATCCGGCGCGGGGCTACCTGCCCTCCGGCACGGTGGCCGGCGTGATCGACGACCGGCCGACCTGCGAGGTGCTCGTCCAGCGGATCGTCGCGGAAGCAGAAGAGACGCTGAAGCGACTCTGTCGCTAGGCGTTCGAAGGAGAAGAAGCAATGGCGATCGACGTCGTGGTCGAGGGCGGAGTCGGCGAGCTGATCATCAACGCGCCGCCGGTGAACGCGTTGACGAACGCGGGCTGGCGCGAGTTCGCGACGAAGATGGAGGCGCTCGGCCGCCGGGACGACGTCCACTGCGTCGTGATCCGCGCCGAAGGTCGCGGCTTCCAGGCCGGCGTCGACGTCAAGGAGCTCGCCGCCCACGGCGACCTCATCATCGAGGTCAACCGTGGCTGCTACGACAGCTTCGCCGCCGTCTACGACTGCCCGGTCCCGACGATCGCGGCCGTCCACGGCTTCTGCATCGGCGGCGGCATCGGCATCGCCGGCGCCGCGGACTTCGTCATCGCCTCCGAGGACGCGACCTTCCAGCTCCCCGAGATCGACCGGGGCGCTCTCGGCGCCGCGACGCATCTGACCCGCCTCGTCGGGGTCCAGAAGGCGCGGCGCATGCTCTACACCTGCGAAGCGATCACCGCGGCCGAGCTCTACCGCGTCGGCGGCTGCGAGTCGGTCGTGCCGAAGGAGGCGCTGCGCGACGAGGTCATGAAGGTCGCCCGCTCGATCGCCGGCAAGAGCCCGAAGGCGCTGCGCCTCGGCAAGGCATCGCTGAACGGCATCGAGGTCGTCGACGTCAAGAAGAGCTACCGCTTCGAGCAGGGCTTCACGCTCGAGCTCTACACGAGCAAGGACTCCCAGGAGGCCCGAGACGCCTTCAGCGAAAAGCGCGAGGCGCGCTTCGACCGTTAGGCCGGCGGCCGGTCGGCCGCCCCGAAGAACCCGCGTGCGACCCGGCCCCGCGGCCGCCGCGAAAGAGCACGAAGAGGACACGAGATGGATCTGGTCTACACCGCCGAACAGCAGGCCTTCCGCAAGGAGGCACGCAGCTGGCTCGAAGCGAACGCCCCGAAGGAGAAGCTCCCGTCCTTCGACACGAAGGAGGGCTTCGAGGCCCACCGCGCCTGGGAGAAGAAGCTCCACGCCGGCGGCTTCGCCATGGTCCCCTGGCCCGTCGAGTACGGCGGCCGCGGCGCGAACCTGCTCGAGTGGCTGATCTTCGAGGAGGAGTACTACCGCGCCGGAGCACCGGGCCGCGTCAACCAGAACGGCATCTTCCTGCTCGGGCCGACGATCATGGAGGTCGGCACGCCGGAGCAGAAGAAGCGCTT
>JBIPOQ010000251.1:0-5702 GCA_044379055.1 Myxococcota bacterium | reverse complement strand
CGCTACCGAATCCGCCGCGGTGCTGCCCAGAAGCCGCACCATACGGGGGTTCGCGCCGGGGACGAGCTCGATCATCCCGATTGTCCCGTCGTCTGGTCTTTCGACGCCAACGCGAGTACGTGACCGCAGCCGCTCGAAATGAGACCCATCAGGAGAGAGCCATTGGCCGGCCCCAGGATGATGGGTCCAGTCTCTGAGTTGGCTTCGGGCTTTTTTCTGCACCACCGAGCGGTGTCATTCGAAGCGGGAGCCGGCCACCGATCCGCGGCGGGCGCAGAGCGCATCCTCAGGCGTGGCGATCGATGCCGGGCAGCGCGCCGCCGTGGAGATCGTCGAGGAAGTTGAGCACGACCTGATTGAAGCGCTCGGGCCGCTCGGCCATCACGGCGTGGCCGCTGTAGGCGAGGGCCAGGTCGCGGGCGTTCGGCATCGCCTCGGCGATCTGGCGGCTGAACTTCGAGGGCGTCAGCAGGTCGCGCCGACCGCAGAGGGCGAGGGTCGGGTGGTCGAGCTGCGGCAGGCGGGCGAGAGCGTCGTGGCTCGCGCAGGCGTCGCATTGGCGCGCGAAGGGCTCGCCGGTGAGCGGCGTCTGGCCGTCGTCGAGATGGGCGATCGCCGGCTCGAGCAGGTCGCTCTCGTCGAGGGACTCGTCGGAGAGGGTCCAGATCAAGCGATGGCGGATCATCGCGCTCGCGGGCGTGTTCGCCCGGGCGAGGGCGGCCCACTCGGTCAGCAGCATCCGCCGCTTGGCATCGGGCCGGGCCCAGGTCCCGATCAGGACGAGCTTGCGGAAACGATCCGGCGCCGCGAGCGCCGCCTCCTGGATCGCCATGCCGCCGAGGAAATAGCCCGCCGCATCGACCCGCTCGAGGGCGAGCGCTTCGAGGAGCTCGACGAGATCGCGGCCCAGATCGGCGGTCGAGAAGGGGCGGCCCGGATCCTCGCTCGGGCCGACGCCGCGGTGGTCGTAGATCAGGACGTCCCGATCCTCCGAGAAACGCGGCACCTGGAACGGGAGCCAGCCGGCACAGCGTCCTCCCATGCCCATCACGAGCACGATCGGCGGCTTGTCCGGATCCGGGGTTCGGGCAGGATGGAGCTCGTAGTAGAGCGCGTGGTGGGAGAGCTTCGCGAGCGGCATCGAGCCAGTGTAACGACTCGTCTGCGCTCGCCTTCCCGCGCGAGCGACCGAAGCGCAACACGGTGCTGCCTTGCGGGAATCGAACGGGCGTTTAATTTCCCGGGCCATGCCCGCCGATGCCTCCCACTCCGACCCCCGTTCGACGGCTGCCCCGGGCCGCGTCCGAGGAGCCCGTGGGCCGGGGCGACCCCGACTCCGGGATGTGGACGAGGCGCAGGTCCGCGAGCGGTTGCTCGAAGCGGCGACCGAGCTGGCGGCGGTGCGGGGCTTCGAGACCTGTGGCTTGCGGGAGATCGCGGCGCGGGCGCAGGTCAGCCCGGCGATGATCTCCTACTACTTCGGGGATCGGGACGGCCTCGGTGAGGCGCTCTACCGACGCGCCTTCGATCGCGTGAGCGACCGTGTCCGCGTCCTGATCGAGTCCCCCGAATTCGCGCGCGAGGACGGTCTCGACGAGCTCGTCCGGATCTATGTCGCGGCGATGACGACGGATCCGTGGCTGCCGAAGCTCGTCGCGGGCGAGATCCTGGCCCACGGCGCTTCGCCCCTGCGCTCGCGCCTCGCCCACGATCTGGTGCGTGGGCCGATGATGGCGATGATCCGCTGGCTCGAGGCGGAGCAGCGTCAGGGGCGTCTACGCCCGGAGGTCGACGTGCGCTGGATGGCGATCTCGATCTCGAGCGTCTGCGTGTTTCCCTTCATGATCCTGCCGATCGTCGGCGAGGCCCTCGGCCTCTCGCTCGACGCCGGTTTCACCGAGAAGCTGGTGAGCCATGCGCAGGATTTTCTCGCCCATGGTCTGCGCGCCCGTCCGGAGGATCCGTCATGAACCCGACCAACCCGGCCCTGGCCGGGCGGGCCGTCTTTTCGCCCTGGCTGTCCCTCGTCCTCGCCTTCGTGCTGGCGCTCGCGCCTGCCCTCTCGGGCTGCGGCGAAGCGGATGCGACCCGCGAGGCGGAGTCGGGCGCGAGCGCGTTGCCGCCGCAGACCCGCGTCCGGGTCCAGGCGGAGAAGGTCCGCGTCGCGAAGATCGAGGGCGCCGACAGCGTCACCGGGACGATCCGCGCCCATCACCGCGCGGTCGTCACCGCCGAGACCCAGGGTCGGGTCCTCGCCCGCGCCGCGCTGCCGGGCGCGTCCGTCGAAGCGGGTGGCCTGCTCGTCGAGCTCGAGTCCTCCCGACAGGCGCTCGAGGTCCGGCGGACGGAAGCCGCCCTCGGCACGGCCGCCACGGTCCTCCGCCACGCCGAGCGCGAGCTCGCCCGCGGCGAGCAGCTCCTCGCGAGCAACGCGCTCAGCACCCAGCGCCACGACGACCTGAAGCTCGCCGTCGACAAGGCGCGCAACGAGTTCGCCCTCGCCGAGGTCGCGCGCGACACGGCGAAGCGCAATCTCGCCGACACGAAGATCCGCGCGCCCTTCGCCGGCACGGTCGATTCGCTCGAGGTCGACGTCGGGGATTTCGTCGCCGCCGGGACGCCCGTCGCGACCGTGGTCGACCTGTCGCGGGTGCGGATCTTCGGCGGCGTCACGGCGCGCGAAGCCGCGCGACTCGTCCCCGGGACCAAGGCCGGGATCGGCGTCGCGGACCTCGACGGCCGGAGCTTCGAGGCGGCGCTCGTGAGCGTCGCCCGGGTCGCGGGGCGTCTCGACGGGACCTACGAGATCGAGCTCGGGATGGAGAATCCAGGCGGGCTCCGGGACGGCATGGTCGTCTCGATCGAGCTGCGGGATCCGAGCGAGAAGCCCGGTCTGCTCGCGCCGCGCGCGGCGCTCCTGCGCCGCGGCGGTCAGACGGAGGTTTTCGTCGTCGAGCGTGGCGGCGCGCAGGGGGCGATCGCGAAGGTCCGTCGCGTGCGCACGGGGCGGGTCGACGGCGAATGGATCGAGATCCTCGACGGGCTCGAGGCCGGGGAAGACGTCGTCTTCGACGGCCAGTTCGCCCTCCAGGACGGGGCCGAAGTCGTCCTCGATGGCGCCCCTGAAGCGGCGGAGTAGGCCCGGTGGAACGCTTCATCCGCTTCTTCGTCGAACGACACCTGCTCGTCCACGTCATCACGGCGTCCGTCGTGATGATCGGTCTGCTCGCCGCCTCGCGAACGAACATCGAGGGCTTCCCCTCGACCCAGCTGCCCCGATTCATCGTCAACGCCCAGCTCCCCGGCGCATCGGCGCGGGACGTCGAGACGAAGGTCACGATCCCGATCGAAGACGAGCTACGCGAGATCGATGGCCTCGACAGCTATACGACGGTGATCACCGACAACCGGTCCGTCACCAACATCGAGCTCGACGACGACACGCCGGACGCGGAGATCGCCGAGAAGGAGCGCGAGCTTCGCACGGCGATCGATGCGGTCCGCGGCTTCCCCGAGGACATGCGCGACGATCCGACCCTCGTCGTGCTCAACCCGAACAAGCAGCCGATCCTCGAGGTCGCGATCGCCGGCGACACCAAGAGCCTGCCCGCCGCTGCCCGCCGCGTGGAGCGGATGCTGCTCAAGGTCGAGGGGGTCGGCGAGATCGAGAAGGTCGGCCTGCCCGACCCCGAGCTCCGGGTCTACGTCGATCCCCAGGCGGCGCGGGCCCACGGCGTGACGCTGCTCGACGTCGCCCAGGCGATCGGTCGGCGGAACGTCTCCGACACCGGCGGCGTGCTCGAGTCGACCGACGACCGACGCCAGGTCGTGATGTGGGGGCGCTTCGAGAAGCCCGAGGAAGTCGGCGACGTCGTGCTGCGCTTCGAGGAAGACGGGCCTCTGCGCGTGCGGGACGTCGCGCGCCTCGAGCTCGGCCGCGAGGACGTCGGGCTGATCGTCGGCACCAACGGGAAGCCGGGCATCTCGCTGATCGTCGTGAAGCGGTCCGGAGCGGACGTGATCGCGACCCGTGGACGCATCGCCGCGGCTCTCGAGCAGATCGAGCTCCCGCCCGGGGTCACGACCTCGATCGTCAAGGACATGTCCTACGAGATGCGGAATCGGATGAGCGTGCTCTTCAGCAACGGCGTGATGGGCATCATCCTCGTCGGCGCGATCCTGTTCCTTTTTCTCGCTCCTTCGGCGGCGCTCTGGGTCGCCATGGGCGTGCCGGTCGTGATCCTCGGTGTGATCGCGACGATGCCGATGACGGGCATGACGATCAATTTCGTCTCGACGACGGCGTTCGTGATCGTGCTCGGGATGCTCGTCGACGATGCCGTCGTCGTCGCCGAGATGATCCTCGTGAAGCGCCAGGAGGGGCTCTCGCCATCCGAGGCGGCGGTGCAGGGGACGCTCGCCGTGGCCACGCCGGTGATCGCGTCGGCCGCGACGACCGTGCTGGCCTTCGCGCCGCTGCTCGCGATCGGCGGCATGCCGTCGCGGATGATCTGGCAGATCCCGGCGGTGGTCTGTCTCTCGCTATCCATCTCGCTGGCGGAGAGCTTCGTCATCCTCCCGGCCCACATGTCGCTCGCGAAGAGCGGCGGTCCCCCGGTGCCCAAACGCGCCTTCGTGTTGCGGCTCGAAGACCGCTATCGCTCGGCCCTGCGCACGACGCTTGCGAATCGCGGCCGCGTCATCGCGGGCTTCGCCGCAGTCCTCGTCGTGATCGCGGTCGGGATCGTTCCGCGGCTCGAGTTCGAGTTCTTCCCGCAGGACTCGGCGCCGGGCTTCGCCCTCAAGCTGACGATGCCGCCGGGCACGCCCATCGAGCGCACGGAGGCCGCCGTCCACGTCCTCCAGGCGCAGCTCCCGCCGATCATGGGCACGGATCTGCTCGCGCTCACGACTCGCGTCGGCCACCAGGATCGGGAGGGGGCGGGCCGCGAATACGGCTCGGCGGAGAACGAGGCCGTGATCTCGGCGCATCTCGACCTCGACAAGAAGCGGCAATCGGCGGCGGCGTGGATCGAGCAGCTGCGGGCGCAGGTCGCCGTTCCCCTCGATGCGACGATCCAGTTCGAGGCGGACCTCGACGGCCCGCCCGGGCTCGAGCCGGTCAACGTGTTCATCCTCGCGAACGACGACGCGGTCCGGCGTCAGGCGGGCGTGGCGCTGGCAGAGTATCTCGAGGGGATCGGCGGCATCGTCGACATCTCCATCGACGAGCGCTTCGGGATCCGGCAGATCGATCTCAACCCCGATCCGGAGCGGATGGCGCGCCACGGTCTCGACGCCCGCGTGCTCGGCCAGACGCTGAAGGCTGCCTACTACGGGTTGATCGCCTCCGAGATGCGCGATCTCGACGACACGACGGACATCCGGGTCGCGCTCGAGCCCGCGGCGCGACGCTCGCTCCACGCGCTGCTCGATACGCCGGTCCGCAACGACCGCGGCGAGCTCGTCCTCGTCCGCGACGTCGTCGAGCCGGTCGAGCTTCCCGCGATCTCGAAGATCCAGCACCGCGACGGTCAACGTTCCCTGAATGTCACGGCCGGCCTCTCGCCCGACGCCGAGAACACCGCGCTGACCATCGCCGAGCGCATCGAGCGGGAGTTCATCACGCGCTATGCGGGCCGCGACGACATCGCGATCGAGATCAGCGGCGAGGCCGTCCAGTCGCGACGGGCGACGGGCGA
>JBIPOQ010000250.1:0-5725 GCA_044379055.1 Myxococcota bacterium | reverse complement strand
CGAGGGCGTGGATCGAGATCAGGAGGTTGCCCGCCGTGCTCAGCTGCGCGACGAAGACTTCGATCGACTCGAGGTCGCCCGACATTCCGACGGTGAACGTCTGCGCGGCCGGTCGCTCGCTGAATTGCGTGAAGCCGAGCTCGAAGGGGCTCTCCTGATCGACGAGGAGCTGGCCCGAAGCCGTGGCGCCGGCGCCAAAGGACGCAAGCGCGACCAGGGTCTGGAGGAAGACCGGGCGGAAGGCTCGCGAACGGACCGCGCTCATGATCTCCTCCCGCTCGGTGAGGCGGCGGATCGAGGGCGCGTGATCCGATTTCTCCAGCGAACACGAATGCTCGGGCGTATCGAGTCAGCCTAGCATCAACGGTCGCTGCGCGTCAGTTCGTGCGATCCGACTTGCCGGGGGATTGCCAGCCCTTGTGTCTTCCTGCCACAGGCAGATCCCGATCCCACTCGGGCTCGGGGCCGAGCTCCTCGGCGAGCCAGTCGATCATCGCGCGGACCTTCGGCGAGAGATGGCGATTCTCGGGGTAGACGGCGAAGACCGACGTGCCCGGATGCATGTGGTCGAGGAGCAGGGGGACGAGCCGACCCGAGCGGATGTCGGGCCCGCAGAGGTAGGTCGGCAGCGTGACGAGGCCGAGGCCCTCGAGCGCGGCGATCCGCAGCGCGTCGCCGTTGTCGAAGGTCAGGCGTCCGCTGACGGCGATCTCCTCGCCGGTCCGGAAGCGCCAGAGCTCGCTCGCGCCGCGGTAGGTCAGGCAGGGATGGTCCGCGACGTCGAGGGGCGTCCGGGGCGCGCCGTGGCGCTCGAGATAATCCGGCGAGGCGCATAACAAGCCCCGGATCGGACAGAGACGCCGGATGACGTACGAGCTCTCCCGCGGCCGCCGGATCCGGATCGCGAGATCGATCCGCTCGTAGACGAGATCGACGACCCGGTCCGTCGCCTCGATCTCGACCTTCAGGGCGGGATGCCGCGCGAGGAAGCGGGGGATCCGGGGGGCGATCTCGTGGACGCCGAAGGACATCGGCACGGTGACCCGGAGCGAGCCATGGGGCTCGGCCTGGAGCTGATGGATCGAGCGCTCGGCGTCCTCGGCCTCCTCGACGACCCGGCGGCAGCGCTCGTAGAAGACCTCGCCGATCTCGGTCAGGCTCATGCGGCGGGTGGTCCGGACCAGGAGCTGAGCGCCGAGGCGCTCCTCGAGGGCGGCCAGCTCGCGGCTGATCGAGGCCTTGGAGAGGCCGAGGCGGCGGGCGGTGGTCGTGAAGCTGCCGGACTCGACCAGCTGGGTGAACACGACCATGGCCGAAACGGCCGGGAAGTTCGGATTGTTGCTCATGCGAAACGATCATATCCAGAAACCGGTATTGTGAAAGCTGGTCCGCCGCCCGAATTTACTCCTGCGCGCCCCTTCAAGGGGCATCCGTGGGCCGTCACCAACGTTTCGTGCTTCTCTTCAGCTTCTTCATCCTGGTCGGATCCCTGGGATGTGCGGGGCGGGCGCCGGCGAGTCCGGCGATTCCGGCGCCCCGGGCCGCAATCCGATCGACGGTCCCCCAAGCCGGAGAGCCCGTCTTCGCGACGATCGAGGCCGCCGTCCGCGACGCCTTCGAGGTCGCCGAGGACCAGGCCGGCCCCGGGGACCGGGAGCGTCTGCGGATCGGCACCATCCGCCGCGTCGAGGGCGGCTTCGCCTGGACCGAGCCGGTCCGCTCGCGCGGGACCGTGGGCGCGAGCACGCCGCTCCAGGCGCGCCTGCGCCTCGGGCCCGACGACGTCGCCGTCTACAGCCTGCATCCGCGCTCGGGCGATCGGGATCTCGATCGGCTCAACGAGGCGGTCGGCGCCGGCGAGCGGAGACTCGTCGACGTGCAGGATCCGCTGCACCGGCCGCTCTTCGTCCGGACGCCGTCGCGCCGGATCTTGCGGTACCCGGCGGCGCCGGAGTCCCTCGAGGTCGTCCGCGCGGACTAGCCTGGCGAGCGGGTCAGGAGGAGATCGCGGTCTCGACGAGCACCGTCTCGACCCGGACGGTCTCGACCCGGACCGACTCGACCGGCGCCTCGCCCCGCGCGGCGGCGGGTCGTGGCGTTCGAGGTCCGGTCCGGGGCGCGGGCTCGATCCGCGCGACGGGCTCCGGGGTCTCGGGCTTTTCCGAGGCGGCGGTGCGACGCGTCATGAAGCGCGTCACCGCCGCCTTGCGCAGGGCCTCGAAGGCCGAGCGGATGTCGCTCGTCAGGTCCTCGAGGTTCGGGATCAGCTGGTGGTCGGCGTTGAACCCCCAGCAGAGCTTCCCTTCGTAGCTGAAGAGGGCGATTCCGAGACCGCAGCCCGGGATCAGCGGCACGATCGGGTACATGCCGAGCAGGCGCGCCCCGACGGTGTAGAGCGGGAACTGCGGACCGGGGACGTTGGTGACGATCGTGTTCACCTGGCCCTGCACGAGCCCGACCCCGCGCTTCAGCAGGCCGACCGGCAGGTATTCCGCCGCCTTCATCACGGTATCGAGGGCGAGGGCCGCGTTCGATTGCTTGCGCTCGGCGGTCTGGGCGCGGATCGCATCGACCTGGTCGAGGGGATCCTTCTGCTCGAGGGGCAGGCGGATGATCCAGGTCGAGACGTGGTTGCCCATCTGGTTCGCGTGCTCGGCGCTCCGGGTATTGACCGGGATCGAGACGCGGAACTCGAGGCTCGCCGCGTCGACCCGCCGCCGGAACAGATAGCGGCGAATTGCCTCGGTGACGGTCGCCAGGACCACATCGTTGATCGTGCATCGCAGCGCGCCCCGCAGCTCCCGGACGTCGTCGAGGGGCATGGTCAGCCAGTCGACGCGCCGGTTCGGGCTGAGCTCGCCGTTGATCGGCGACTCGGACGCCGGCTGGAAGGCGAGGCCCGCCAGCTCGGCGAGGGCGTGCGCCCGGGCGGAGAGATCATCGATCATGGATGCCCGCTCGTCCCCGACCAGGCGCTGCGCGGCGCGCAGGACCTGCTGCGGGGCGGCGAGGGCCTCGCGAAGACGGTCGGTCACCAGCTCGAGGCCGGTCGGCGCGGGGCGCGGGTAGTAGGGGAGGGGCTTGCTCTCCTCGTGCTGCGGCGAGGGCGAGAACAGGATCGTCGACAGGTCGGCGCCCGCGGCGCCGTCGATCATGCAGTGATGAATCTTGTTGAGGACGGCGACCTGCTCGCCCTTCTCGAGGCCCTCGATGACCCAGATCTCCCAGAGCGGGCGTTGGCGGTCGAGCCGGCGCGAGAAGATCCGGCCGGCGATCTCGCGCAGCTGATCGCGGGTTCCGGGGGCGGGGAGGGCGATGTGGCGGATGTGGTAGCCGAGGTCGAAATGCCGATCGTCGATCCAGGTCGGCCAGTTCTCGACCGGGATCCAGGCGAGCTTCTGGCGGTAGCGGGGGATCCAGTGGAGGATCGCCTCGATCGCGCGCTGGAAGCGGCCGATGTCGATCCCGCCGTCGGGATTGCGCAGGGCCCGGGCCTCGAAGATGCCGACCGCGCTGACGTGCATCGGCGCGTTCTCGGTCTCGGCGAGGAGGAAGCTGTAGTCCTGGGCGGAGAGTCGCTCGTAGGTGTAGCGGGGCATGGATCGGGCCTCCGTGTCTGCCCGAGAGCAAGACTCGTGCCCGCCTGGGCAGCACGCTGCCCGGACTCGCATCCCCCGCTCCAGACGGTCTGCCCGGGGCGCGGGCGCTCGCTGCCGACTTTCAGGGCGCGTCGCTTCCGATCGCGGTCCGCCAGGGGGCGGCGACGATCAGGCCCGGGCGCTCGGTCGCGCGCTGACCTCGGCGTGCCAGCGCAGGAGGTTCTTCTGGTCGGGCGTCGGGCGCAGCTTGATGACGCGTCCGAAATCGATGCCGACGAGGGCCGTGATGTCGGCGATCGAGAATCGATCACCCGCGAGGAAGCGCTGGCTCCCGAGCACGTGGTCGAGGACCCCAAGGGTCTCCTCGGCCCGCTGCTTCGAGACGACCCCGAACTCGGGGACCTGGACCAGTCGGCCCTTGAAGAAGTCCGAGGTGTTCTGGAAGCAGAGGAAGACGCGGTTCGTCAGCTCGAGCTCGGCGCGGCGATTCCACATCTCGACGAGCGTCTTCTCCCTCGCACCGACGCCAAAGAGCGGCGGCTCGGGCTGGATCTCCTCGAAATAACGACAGATCGCGACGCTCTCCGAGATGCAGGTCCCGTCGTCGAGCTCGAGCACGGGGACCTGCGCGAACGGATTCCGCGCGCGGAACTCGGGATCGAGGTTCGCGCGGGCGCCGATGTCGACCTGGGTCGTCGGAATCGACAGGCCCTTCTCGGCCAGGAAGATTCGGACCCGCCTCGGATTCGGTGCCGTCGTACTGTCGTAGAGTCTCATGGCGTCGCCCGCCTCCTCGAAGGCACGCATGCTAGCACGACGCAGATGTCCGAATCCGCGAATTGCGCCGCCCCGACCCACGCCTACAATCGGCCGACGCCGGCTCCCTGGGCTGCGGCGACACGATCCAAGGAGGCGCAGTTCCCGTGAGCGACGACCTCGAGGCCCCGCCCGGCCCCGCCCGCGCCCGGCAGCTCGTCCTGACGGCGCTCTTCCTGTCGGGTGTCGCGTCGATCCTCAACCAGGTCCTCTGGCAGCGCGCGCTGAAGCTCTTCCTCGGCGGCAGCGAGTCGATCAGCTCGATGATCGTAGTGCTCGTCTTCCTGTCGGGACTCGGGATCGGCTCGGGCCTCGTCGGAGCGCGTTCGAATCGGGTGCGCGATCCGCTCCGCGCCTTCGGATTCGTCGAGGTCGCGCTCTTCATCGTCAATGCGACGATCGCCTTCCTGCTCTCCCTCGATCTCGGCGAGAGCCTCTACGCGGCGCAGCGGATCGCGCTCTCGGCGAACGTTCCGCTGCGTCTGGTCTACGCAGTCGGCGCTCTGGTCCTGCTCCTGCCGCCGACGATCCTGATGGGGGCGACGCTGCCGCTCGCGGCGGAAGCTTTTCAGCGTCAGCTCGGAGCGACCGAATCGAAGCTGATCACGATCCTGCTCGTCCTGAATACCGTCGGCGCCTGTGTCGGCGCGATCGGGAGCAGCTTCTATCTCCTGCCGTATCTCGGTCAGCGCGTCTCGCTCGGGACCGCGGCGGCCTTCAATCTCGCCGCGGGGATCGTCGTGCTCGTCCTCGCGGTCGTGCGGCGCGCGAAGCAACCCGAGCAAAGACCGGACGGGCTCGTCGCCGCCTCGAACGCGCCGCGCAGGCCGCTTTCGCGCGCGGAGTCGCTGGGCTTCGTGCTCGGCTTCCTCTCGCTCGGGTACGAGATGTACCTGCTGCGGCTCGTGTCCCTGGCCCACGAGCCTCGTCCCTACACGTTCGCGTTCACGCTGCTCTTCTTCCTGCTCTTCTGGACGTTCGGCGTCGCGCTCGCGGGCCGAACGAAAGACCGCTCGATTCGGGTCCTCGCCGTCGGGGCCGCGCTCGTCGCCGTCATGCCCTTCGTGTATGCCGCCGACCGCTGGCAGCTCCACTTCGCGCTCTACGCGGGCGGGCTCCTCTATTTCCTCCCCTGCGTCTGCTTCGGCCTGATGTACGGCCGGCTCGTCTCCGACGCGGCTTCGACCTGGGGGCGGGACGTCGGGCGGTTCTACGCCCTGAATACCCTGGGCTCCTGTCTCGGGATTCTCTTCTTCTCCCTCGTCGGCTACGAGATTCCCCACGACCTGAACGCCTATCTGATCGCGCTC
>JBIPOQ010000249.1:0-5734 GCA_044379055.1 Myxococcota bacterium | reverse complement strand
ACGCGACCTACACCATCAACTCCCTCTCCCACCGCTTCGGCAGCCAGCGCTACGCGACCGGCGACGACAGCCGCAACAACTTCTGGCTGGCCCTGCTCACCCTCGGCGAGGGCTGGCACAACAACCACCACTTCTACATGGCCTCCGCGCGCCAGGGCTTCTTCTGGTGGGAGATCGACCTGACCTACTACGCGCTGCGGGGGCTCGCGGCGCTGGGCATCGTGCGGGACCTGCGCGAGCCGCCGGCGCGCGTCCTCCAGCCGACGACCGCGACGGATCCGATCAGCCGCGCGGCAGCCTGAGCACGATCCGGGAGCGCCCCGACTCCGACGGGAGCTCGACCCGACCGCCCGCGTCCGCGACGAGGACCCGCGCGATCGCGACCGCGAGGACGCGACCGCGGAGCGCCGGGGCAGCGCCCTGCCCGGCCCCGATCTCCGCGAAGACCTCGCCCGGCAGCTCGCAGACGAGCTCGCTCTCGTGGCCCTGCCGCCCGAGGCGGAAGACGATCGGACTGCGACCGGGCGGCAGGCTCCCGGGCTCGCCGACGAGGGCGAGCAAGAGGTCGTGGAGCCCCTCGAAGGCCGGCCCGTCGGCCGCGGCCTCCGGTGCGATCTCGAGCTCGACCGGTCGCCCCCCGACGCCCTCCTCCTCGAGCTGTCGCCGGACGCTCTCGAGAACCGTCGCGAGCCGGGACCCGACCGCCCGTGGCGCCCCGGGCGCAAGCAGGGGCCGGAGCAACGCGAGCAGCGGTCCGGCGCGTCCCGCGAGCGAGTCGATCGCGACCGAAGCGCGCGCGAGGCCCCGCGCATCGAGCTCTTCGTCGAGCAGATGGGCCTCGAGGCGGATGCCGGCGAGGTGGTTCCCGATCTCGTGGGCGAGGGCGAAGACGAGGGCGTGGCGGGTGTCGGCGTCGGACATGACCACGAAGTTGCCGCGTCGGACCTGCCTCGTACAATGGGCGCGCGCAGCCCCCCGAATCCACGAACGGACGATCGCCGCGGCGCGGGAGTCGAAGAGCGAGATGAGCAGACCGCGATGAAGAGCGTCTTCCTGCGCGGCCGGGACCACCACCGCATCGGCGCCCTCGCGCTCGAGGGCCTCGGCCCGGTCGCCGTCGCCCTCTCCCGCGGCGGCGCCCGCAAGACCTACGACCACACCGACCCGAACGAGGACTGCGCCGCCTTCGCCCTCGGCGACGGTGGCCAGCTCGTGATCGCCGCCGACGGCCACCACGGCGCCCTCGGCTCCGAAGCCGCGACCCACGCCCTGCTGACCGAGTTCGGTGCCCGCTTCACCGCCGCGACCCCGCCGACGACGAGCGCCGACGCCTGGCGGGAGCTCGCCTTCGAGGCGCTGCTGCGCGCCAATCGGGCGGTCCTCGAGATCGCCGGGCAGAACGGCCTGCGGCCCGCGCCGACGACCCTGGTGCTGGCCGTGCTGCGGCCCGAGGAGGATCTCCTGGTCCACGCCTCTCTCGGCGACAGCCATCTCTTCGCCATCGATCCGAGCGGAGCGACCGAGCTCGGCGGGCGCGACCCGGCCTGGAAGTTCACGCCCTTCCTCGGCTACGAGGAGGCCCGCCGGGAGCTGCTCGAGCGGTATTCGCGCGTCGGCGTCCGGAGCCTCTCGGGCCTGCGCGCCGTCGCGCTCGCGACCGACGGCCTCTCGGAGCGCGGCATCGGCGTCGCCGATCCGGCCGGGACGGTCCACGCCTGCATCGCCCGCGTCGAGGCCGGGACGGCCGCCGATCTCTCCGCCCTGCGCGCCTGTCGCGCGATCGCCGAAGACGCGATGGATGCCCACCGCCGCCAGTCGGCGGGCGACAATCTCGCCTGCTCGGTGGTCTGGCTCGAACGTTAGGGGCGCGCGAGAGCCGCGACGCGGTCGCCGATCGCGAGGGCGGCGGTGAGCCCCGGCGACTCGATGCCGACACAGGCGACGAAGCCCGGCGCGCCGTAGGCCGAAGCCTCCTCGATCACGAAATCGCGGAACCCCTGGCCAGGGCCGGCCAGCTTCGGGCGGATCCCGGCGTAGTCGGGCACGAGCGAAGCGCCGGCGAGTCCCGGCAGGTAGCGGCAGGCGGCGTCGCGGAAGGCGTCGGCCTTCGCCGGCTCGACGCGATAGTCGAGGGCATCGACGTATTCCGTATCCGGCCCGAAGCGGATGCGGCCCGCGAGATCGAGGGTCGCATGGATCCCGAGCCCTGCCTGCTGGGGTACGGGATAGACGAGCCGCGAGAGCCGCACCCGCGTCCCCGGCGCGAGCGCGAAATAGTCGCCCTTACAGGGAAAGAGGCGCCAGCCGAGCGCCTCGACGTCGAGGCCCGCGAGCGCGGCCACCGCATCCGCCGCGAGTCCCGCCGCGTCGACGACGCAGCCGGCGTCGATCGATTCGAGCGCGACGGGACCGCTCGGGCCAGGCGACGCCCCATGCGCGGCTTCCCCGTCGGCCCCGATCTCGACCTCGACGCGCCAGCCATGGGAGCGCCGCGAGAGCGCCCGGACACGACGACCGCAGAGGACGACCGCCCCCGCCGACTCGGCCGCGGCCTGCAGCGACTGGCAGAAGGCGTGGGCGTCGACGATCCCGGTCTCGCGGGAATGGATGGCGGCGAGCGCCGCGACCTCGGGCTCGAGTCGCGCGACCTCGGCGCCGGTGATCCGCTCGATCCCCTCGACCCCGTTCGCGACGGCACGCCGACCGAGATCCTCGACGATCGCGACCTCCTCGGGCCGGGTCGCGACGATCAGCTTGCCGAGCTTGCGATGCGGGACCCGCTTCGCCGCGCACCACGCGTAGAGCGCGCGCCGGCCCGCGATGCAGAGCGCCGTCTTCGCGCTGTCGGCGGGGGAGTAGATGCCGGCGTGAACGACCTCGCTGTTGCGGCTCGTAATGCCGCGGGCGATCCCGGGCTCCGCCTCGAGCACGAGCACCGAACGCCCGGCCCGGGCCACGGCCGCCGCCGCCGCGAGCCCGACGACACCGGCGCCGACGACGACGACGTCGAAGCCCGGGTCCGCCGCGCCGCCGGTCAGAGGCTCTCCCCGTACTCGGCGCGGTAGCGCTCGCGGATCGCGGCGAGATCGAGCTCGATGCTCTGCGGACCCCGACGCGCGACCTTGAGGGCGCCCATGAGGCTGCCGAGGCGCGCGCCCTGCTCGAGCGGAAGACGATTCGCGAGGGCGTAGAGCAGCCCCGCCCGATAGGAGTCGCCGCAGCCCGTCGGATCGACCGCCTTCTCCGCCTTCACCGGCCGGATCTCGGTCCGCAGCGCCCCGAGCGAGAGCCCCGCGTCGAGCCCGCCGCGACGCAGCAGCGAGCCCTCTTCGCCGCGCGTCACGATCAACGCACCGACCCGCTCGGCGATGCCGTCCTCGTCGAGCCCGGTCTTCTCGCGCGTCAGCTCCCACTCGTACTCGTTCACGATGTAGATCGTCGCCCCCGTCAGCCCCTCGAGCAGCGCCGCCTTGTCGAGGATCGGCAGCCCCTGCCCCGGATCGAAGATGAAGGGCACACCGCCTGCAGCGGGCGACTTCGAGTCGCGTGAAGCGCCCGCGGCCAGCGACTTCAAGTCGCGCGAATAGTCGAGCATGGCCTGCCGCCCGTTGGGCGACACGATCGCCGCGTCGAAGGGAACGCGGACGTCGGCGACGCGCGCCTCGTGGGCGCGGTCCATCGCGCCCGGATGGAACGAGATGATCTGGTTGTTGCTCTGGTCCGTCGTGATGAAGCAGGCGGCGGTGTACTCGTCCTCGAGCACGCGCAGGTGGTCGCGGCGGACCCCGCTCTTGTCCATCCAGGCCGCATAGGCCCCGAGATCGGGACCGACGGCGGCGAGCAGGATCGGCTCGACCCCGAGGCGGCAGAGGTTGTAGGCGATGTTCGCCCCGGTCCCCCCGTACTGCTTGGACATCGAGGGGACGTGGAAGGCGACGTTCAGCTTCTCGAGCTTGTCGCCCACGAAATGGTTCTTGAAATGGTCCTCGAAGATCATGATGTGATCGACGGCGACCGAACCGGTCACGAGCACGGCCATGGCGGGGCATCCTTCGCAAAACGAGCGGGATGGCAGTCTCGCCGCCCCGTCCGGGGCCGTCAATCTCGTCGGAAGCGCGGGGCGAGCGGCGCCCGGGGCGATGCTACGGTGTGCCCATGGCCATTCCCGAGCTCTTCAAGGTCCGCAAACCGGTCATCTCCTTCGAGTTCTTTCCGCCCAAGACCGACGCCGGCTATCGCGCGCTCTTCGAGACGATCGAGGAGCTGTCGCCGCTCTCGCCGGGCTACGTCTCGATCACGATGGGCGCCGGCGGCAGCACGCGCGAGAAGACCGTCGACCTGACGATCGAGATCACCCGCAAGCTCGGCCTGACGACGATGGCCCACCTCCCCTGCACCGGCTTCCGCCCCCACGAGATCGGCACGATCCTCGATCAGCTCTACGCCGGCGGCGTCCACGACGTGCTCGCCCTGCGCGGAGACCCGCCGAAGGACGACCCGGACTTCAAGATCCCGACGGACGGCTTCCAGTACGCGAACCAGCTCGTCGAGTACATCGCCGACCGGGGCCAGTTCTCGATCGGCGCCGCCTGCTGCCCCGAGGTCCATCCGCAGGCCCCGGACGCCGCGACCGATCTCGCGAACCTGAAGCGCAAGGTCGACGCGGGCGCCGACTTCCTGATCAGCCAGCTCTTCCTCGACAACGCGAAGTTCTTCGACTTCGTCGAGCGGGCGCGGGCCGCGGGGATCACGATCCCGATCATCCCGGGCATCATGCCGATCGCGACCGTCGCGGGCATCCGCCGCATGGCCGGGATGAACGGCACGAGCTTCCCCGCCGAGCTGGACCGCGAGCTCGAGCGCGTCGACGGCGACGACGAGGCGACCTATGCGCTCGGCGTGCGCTGGGCGACCCAGCAGTGTCGGGAGCTGCTCGACCGGGGGGTGCCCGGCATCCATTTCTACACGCTGAACCGCTCGCCGGCCTCCCGCGAGATCTACCGGAACCTGTTCGGCTGATGGCGAATGCGGCGGAGCGCTCGGACCGACCGCGCAAGCTGCGCCTCGCCGTCCTGCTCTCCGGCAGCGGCACGAGCCTCGAGAACCTCTTCGAGCACATCGACGCCGGCCTCCCCGCCGAGGTCGTCTGCGTGCTCTCCTCGAAGAAGAGCGCCCTGGGGCTGCGGCGCGCGGAGGCGCGGGGCGTCCCGGCGATCGCGATCCCGCGCCGCGAGTTCGCCGACGTCGCCGGATTCAACGACGCGCTCCACGAAACGCTCGCCCGCTTCGAGCCCGATCTCGTCTGCCTGCTCGGCTTCCTCTCGCCCTTCGAGCTGCGCGGACGTTATGCGGGGCGCGCGCTCAACGTGCACCCGGCGCTGATCCCCGCCTTCTCGGGCCAGGGCTTCTACGGGCATCACGTCCACGAAGCGGTGCTCGCGGCGGGCGTGAAGATCTCCGGGGCGACGGTGCATTTCGTGGGCGACGCCTACGACGAGGGTCCGATCCTGCTCCAGGAGAGCGTCCCCGTCCTCGACGACGACACGCCGGAGACCCTCGCCGCCCGCGTTCAGGCCCTCGAGCAGAGGCTCGTGCCCGAAGCGATCCGGCGGATCGCCGAGGGCCGCGTCCGGAACGAAGGCCGGCGGACCCGGATCCTGCCTCCGCCCTGAGGACCGCCCCCGCGCCCCGCCTCGCCCGCCGGCCATCCCGCCTCCTCCCGCCCCGAAGAAGC
>JBIPOQ010000248.1:0-5760 GCA_044379055.1 Myxococcota bacterium | reverse complement strand
GGGGAGGAGGAGCGCGTTGGCGGTCCATGCCGCGAGCCCGATCGTTCGGAGCGTGCCTCGTCGCCTCACCATCGGAAGTCGAGCCCCGCTGTCAGGTTGCGGCCGGGTTGGGGGAAGGAGAGGGTGTCTCGCACCGCCTCGTCCGTCAGGTTGTCGACGTCGACGAAGAGCCAGAGCGCTTTCGGTCGGGCGATCGGGATCCAGCGCTGGCGCGCGACGTTCACGGCGGCGGAGAGGTTCGCGACGAGTCGTTTCGGCAGGCTGCGCGAGCCGCCTTCGCTGACGGGGATCTCGTCGACGCGATGGAGCTCGCCGACGAGCTTCCAGGCGTCCTCGGGGCCCACACGCACGCGCGCGAACGTGTCGTGCGGGGCCTGACCGGGGAGCTGCTCGCCCGTGCGTTCTCGCTCGGAGTCGATGTAGGTGTGGTTCAGCGAGAGGCGCAGGTATCGCGTCCAGTCGACCGAGACGGCGATCTCGACGCCCTCCGTCTGCGCGGGCCCGGTGTTGATGGGCGCGAGGGTTCGGGGATTGATCAGGATCCAGGTGATCGACTCGTCGATCTCCCGGTGGAAGCCCGACACCTCGAGTCGCAGGGACGAGAGGGGGCCGAGCTTCTCCAGGCTGATCTCGATCCCGCCCTGCACGGTCCACGCCTCTTCGGGGTCGAGAGCGGGATTGCCCCGGATGTAGCCGCGATCGGGGTGGTAGAGCTCGTCGAAGCTCGGAGCGCGGTAGGAACCGACGAACTGTCCCTTGAGCCGGACCCAGTCGGCCGGGGTCGCGACGAGCGCGACGTCCGGGAGAAGACGGGGATCGAACTCCCCGGTCCAGTCGAGCCGGGCGGCCGCGAGGAGCGCGATCCGTCCGGGCAGGAGCGGGATCTCCTCGCCCAGGTGGGCGCCGAGGTTGACGCGGCTCCGGCCGTTGCGGTCGTTCGCGCGGAGCGTGTCGCCCGAGACGTCGAGGCCGAGGTCGGTGGCGAGCGCCCGGCCGAGCAGGTCGAAGTGCCAGCGGTCGCGCGCCCGGAGTCCCGTCGTCGACAGGCGCGTATCGAGGTCGACGGGGGGGACGAAGGGCTGTTCGCCGTCCACGAAGCGCGCGCGCTGGAAGCGATTGAAGACGGCGACCGAGAAATCGTCGCCGAGTCCGGCGGGCGAGGGCCCGTCCCAGCGCAGCTGGACCAGGTTTGCGAGGTTCCGGCTGTGGGCGTCGCGCAGCTGTCCGGCTGTCGGGCCGTCGCCGGAGTCGAGGCCGGGCTCGCCCCCGGACGAGTAGGACGCGAGGTCGAGGAGTCGCAGCTGTCCCGACCCGAAGCGCTTGCCGAGGGAGAGGTTCGCGCCGTGCAGGATGCGGTCGTTGTTGATCCGTTCGGCGGTGTCCGGATGAAACCGCGTCGTGACGCCGTCGCTGCGGATCACGGGGCGCGCGAACTCGAAATCGCCGCGGGTCGACAGGCCGCAATAGCCCGCGGTGTAGTCGAGTCCCTTCCAGCGATCCGCATGGAGCAGCGAGCCCGACCAGGTCTCGAATGCGCCGCCCGAGACCTGCCCGAGCGTCGTGGCCCGGTCGGCGCCGGCTCGTGTCACGAGGTTCACCGTGCCGCCGATCGCGCCGCTGCCCTCCGTCAGCGCGCCGGCGCCTCGGGTGATCTCGACGCTCTCGACGAGCGGCGCGCAGGTCTGCGAGAGATCGAGCCCGCCCGTCAGGATGCTGTTGGCGCGGATGCCGTCCACGGTCACGACCGACTGGCTCGGCGTCGCACCCCGGATCGAGAGCTCCGCCGCGTCGGCGACCCCGCCGAATCGGCGCACGCTGATGCCGGCCGCCTCGGAGAGCACGTCCGCGATCGACTTGGCTTCCCCGATGAAGTCGTCGAGCGACAGGACGGTCGTGTTCGCGCCGACGAGGATCGGGACCTTCCCGGTCTCGGCGCCCCAGGCCGTCACTTCTTCGACGCCTTCGAAAGGATCGCGGGGCGCATCGCCTTCGATCGGCTCGGCGCCGGCCGGCGCGGCGGAGAGCCCCGATGCGATCCCCCCGGCGAGCCCCGGGGCCCAGGCGAGGAAGAGCCACGAGGCGAGCGCCGCCCGGGCCCGGACCGGACCGGGGCGGCGCCTGCGTGCGACGAGTCTCCGCGCCACGAGGGGCAACGATGACCTAACGGGCGTCGCGCGATCGCAGGGCGAGCAGGGCGAGCCCCGCTCCGATCAGGAGCGCGACCCCGGGCTCCGGGATCGTGACGACGTCGTCGATCGCGAAGTAGACGGGGGTGTTGATCCCGAAGGCCCCGACGTCGCTCGACTCGAAGCCGAAGCGCAGCTCCCGTACGCGGCCGAGGCCGGAGAGGTCGAGGAAGACCCAGTCGTCGACGATGAAATCCGCGCTCGGATCGGCGAAGCGAAAGTCGGCGAGCAGGAGCTCGACGATGCCGGTCGAGACGCCCAGCGCGTCGATGCCCTCGACGAGCAGCCGGAAGAAGTCGGGATCGTTCCCGGTCGCCCCGCCGAAGCGCTTCGAGAAGGCGTCGCCGTCACGCATCGAGAGGGCGGCGTAGGTGGTGTTCGTGAACGACGCGCCGAGCACGATTTCGGGCTCGGGCAGGATCATCCGAGCATCGAGATAGCCGATGCCGAAGCCGGCGCTCCCGCCGGCGCCGGCGCCGGTGATGTTGCTGAACTGGTTGGCGAAGCCGGGGGTCGTCGCATCGGTCGTCGTCGAGGCGGCGAAGCCCGAGAACGAGCCGAAGCGGGGCTCGTAGAGGTTCTCGAAGAAGATTCCGCCGCTCGTGTAGCCGCCCGCGAGAGTCGAGCCGTCGAGGACGGCGCCCGCGGCGAGGCCGAGGTCGTCGAAGGTCGCCGTCCGCGCCCGGGCCGGGGCGGCGTCGATTGCGAGCAGGGCGAGGGCCGTGAGACCGAAGACGGCGAGCGCCGAGCGGCTGCGCGGGCGACCGGGTCGGGCGAGGCGCGAGGCGCGAAGCGCGCGACGCCGCCCCATCGGGACGACCAGGCCGAGCCCGCCGAGGCCCGCGAGCAGACTGCTCGCGAGGGAGGGCTCGAAGACATAGCGCGCGCCGATGGCCTCGAGATCGAAGCCCCCGGCCGCGAAGGCCGTCGGATAGGGCTCGTAGACGGGGCGTCCGGCCCGGTCGAGGCGGGATCCATCGCCGACGCTGTCCACGACGCGCACGAATCGGATGTCGAGCAGGTCCACGTCGCCCGAGACGACGAGGGGATCCGTGGCGAGGTCCTCGAAGTCGAAGCCCGTCCCGAGGCCGATTTCGTGGCGGCCGGCCAGGCCGTGATAGTCGGTCGGGTCAAGGGCCTCGAAGGCTCCGACCGGAAACGGGTTCAGCGCCGTCGTCGGGAATCGGGCGAAATCGACGCCGTTGGTGCCGACCTCGACGAAGGCGAGCTCGGCGAAGACGCCGTCGAGGAAGGGGAAGCCGTTTTCGTAGACCGCGACATCGTCGCCCGGTCCGTTGTGGATTCCGGCCTCGAAGCCGAGGGTCGCGTGGCCACCGTCTCCGAGGGAGACGACGTCGAGGGGATCGCCGGTCGCGGGGCCGAGGGCCGCCGTGGGTGCGCCGTAGCTCGCGGAGCCTGCGGCGGGCTGGGCGACGTCGAGGGGGCCGCGGACGAGGGTGTCGACCGAGTCGGCCCAGGCCGCCATGTCGTCGGCGGGATGTCCGGGATCGGTGTAGGGGCCGGCCAGGGCGGACCCGGCGGGCAGCAGGAGCGCGGAGACGAGAGCAGACAGGCGGACGAGCGTCGAGCGCGAGCAAGGGACGTGCATCGGAGATCCTCTCGGGCGCCGGTTCCGGGCGCCCCGTGACCCGACCGCGTGCGGTCGGGCCCGTCGAGGACGATTGCGACGACGGCTCTCGGAGTTCCGATCAGAACGCAAGGGGAGTCGGGGCGGGCGGGCTCGGTCGTCCGGTCACGGTCGCCCGGGGGCTCCGCTCCAGAAGACACGCCCGTCGAGCCCTACGCCCTCTGCTCCCGAGAGTCGTAGCGCCGCTGGAGGGTCGGTCTTCTGGCTCCCGGATCGTCCGGTCGACACGCCTTCCCAGCGCCCCGTTCGGGCGCCAGTGGCTTCGTGTGTCGATCGTCCCCGGTTACAGCGACGGGCTCGCGCCGGATTCACACCGGCTTCCCGCAGGATCAGATCTCTCCGACCCCGTTCCGCTCGATCGATCCCCGCTCGGCTCGCGATGGATCGATCGCTCGGAATCACCCTCCACCGTCGGTGGTTTTCGGTCGAGTAGCCCAGCGGTCCGGTGCCTGCAAGCGAAGCCCCCGGTCGCCAAGGCTGCGCACGCTGCTTCGCAGTGCGCAGGAATTTGCGGTGGTCGGACCCGGGGCGTCTTCAGCACGGCGGCGGGAATGCTCAATCGGATCGGTGGTTTGCCGAAACGATCTCCGATGGCACGGCGCTTGCGATTCCCCGCCCGGGAAGCGCACGAGCGGCGGGCCCCGACGACTCCAGTGGCCACCGCGACACGAGCGGACCGAAGCGCCGGACGAAGGCTCCGGCGGGGAAGCGAACGATGATCGACTGCACGACTCGGATCGAAAGCGCGGCGAGGCCGCGGCGCAGCGCGACGGCAACCCGCGGCACTGCCCGCGCGACGTCCTCGACCGCCGGCTTCACGCTGATCGAGGTCTCGATCGCCCTCGCGATCATCGGCGTCGTCACGGCGCTCACGCTGCCCAACGTCTCCCGCTATCTCGAGAACGGTCGCGGTCGGGCGGCCGCGAAGTCCGTCGCGGACGCCTTCAACTTCGCCCGTGCGCAGGCGATCCGCACCGGCAACAACCACGTCGTCTTCTTCGCCGTCGGCGGCGCGGGCGACACGGCGGGCACCGCGTTGACCGCGGAAGACGGTCGCGCGGTTCCGATCCTCGTGTTGAACGACGGACGCCCGGGCTCCACCGACCAGAACTGCGAGATCGATGCCGGCGAAGAAATCGTCGTCTTCGATGCCCAGGAAGGCGTCGGCTGGGGCAACAACTCGGCGCCCGCGACCGAAGAGGCGCCCGACGACGATGCGGTCACCGCGATCCCGTCGGCGGGCTCGAGCTTTTTCGCGCCCAATGGCACGACCCAGGTGACCTGGGTGCAGTTCCGGCCCGACGGCGTGCCGGTCGCGATCGACAGCACCTGCAACGCCGGCCGTCTCGGGACGGGCGGCGGGACGATCTACCTCTGGACGGACGGTCGGGATTACGCCGTCACGCTCGCGCCGCTCGGGGGCGTTCGCGTGCACGTCTGGAATCCCAATGCGGGGGCGTGGACCTCATGAGCAGAGCGGGCTTCGAGAGCGCGTCGAAGGGCGCGCGTCGGACGACGGGCATGACGCTCGTCGAGATCATGGTGTCGCTGGTCGTGCTGGCCTTCGGGCTGCTCGGGGTCGCGGCGCTGCAGGTCCGGGCGATCACCGAGAGCAGCGGCGGTCAGCACCTCTCGACCGCGAGCGCCCTCGCGCGCAACCGGGTCGAGGAGCTGTCGCGACTCGACTGGGACGCGGTGGTCTTGAACGACTCCGGCGGCAACTGGAGCGCGGACACGGTGCTCCCGATGGCCGACGAGACCTTCAATCGCGCCGAGCGGATCACGGACAACGAGGCCACCGCAGCCGACACGACGGTCAAGGCGATCGAGGTGCGCATCACCTGGACCGACACCAAGCGACAGAATCGATCCGTCGTGCTCTCGAGCGCGCGGCTCCGGGAGGTCGACGAATGAGCTCCGCCTCCC